>NZ_JACYTW010000048.1:0-32396 GCF_014841395.1 Plantibacter sp. CFBP 13570
GGGTGGCCCGGCCCTGTGGGACCCGATGCCAGCGCGGTGCGCTGGGCCTCGCCGCGGGTCATGAGCGCGAGCGCGGGTCTCCAGAGACCCGCGCTCACGCGTGCGGGGCGCGCTCGCGTCAGCGCACCGCGCTGGCCCGGCCACACCACCACAGCGGGAATCGGATGGGCGTCACGTGAGGGGTTTGCGGGACCGGTCGCGCGCCAGGAGGACTCCGAGGAGCAGGATCAGGATGAGCACGACACCGCGGGCGAGACCCTGCCAGTAGAAGGACAGCCCGATGAGGTTCATCCCGTTCGTCAGCAGGGCGAAGATGAGCACGCCGACGAGCGTCCCGAAGAGGTTCGGCCGCCCCGTCCGACTCAGGGTCGTCCCGATGAACACCGCACCGATGGAGTCGAGCACGTAGAGCTGCCCGCTGTTCGCGACGAAGCCCTGGCTCCGCGAGGCCAGGATCAGGCCGGCGATGGCCGCGATCCCGGCGGCGAAGATGAAGGCGGTCGCCATCGACGTCCCCGCCAGCCGACCGGAGATCCGGGTCGCCGTCGGCTGCTCACCCGCCGCGGTCAGCACCCGACCCCAGCGACTCCGTTCGAGCGCAGCCCAGACGATGATCAGCACCAGCACGGCGACGACGATCGGCGCCGCGACACCGAGTACGGTTCCGGCACCCAGCCACGCGAACTCGTCCGGCACGCTGCTGCGCGACAGGTAGATGGGCGACCCGCCGTCGGTCGCGACCTGCTGCACGCCACCACCGATGAACCAGACGCTCAGCGTCGCGAGGAACGGTCGGATGCGCAGCACCACGATGAGGAACGCGTTCACGGCCCCGACGAGCAGGCCGACGACCAGACCGCCGACGATCGCCACCCAGGCCACGTAGTCGTCGGCCAGGAGCGCCGACGCGGTGAGCGCCGCGAGGTCGATGGCGACACCGATGGAGAGGTCGATGCCACCGGCGCGGACGACGACCGTCATCGCGACGGCCGCGAGCAGGAGGAGCGCGTTCTGGTTGAGCACGCCAAGGAGGTTGTCGGCGGTCAGGAACGACGGCGACAGCACCGCGAACACGATGAGCAGCACGGCCAGCACGGCGGGGGCGAGCGCCTGCGGGACCGCGGCACCGAGGCCACGGACCGTCAGCCTCGAGAGCGGGCCGCCGGGACGCTGGTCATCGCCGCCTCCCGGTCCAACCGACCCGGCCTTCGGGACGGAGACGCCGGTGGTGGCGGAGGACTGCGTGCGCGTGTCGACACTCATCGCTTGACGCTCCGTTCGCGGATCGCGGCGACCGCGAGGACCAGCAGGATCAACACACCCTTGGTGATGCCGATCCACTGGCTCGGGACGCCGAGCTGGCTGAAGCCATTGGTGAGGATCGCGACGAACACGGCACTGAACAGAGTCCCCGTGATCGTGACGACGAGCCGACGGGAGAACGCGATGGACAGGAACGTCGCGAGGAGGATGTCGATGAGCGACTGCTCGCCGATCCCCGGCAGGGCAGCGGACAACCGACTGGTCATGAGGACGCCCGCGATCCCGGCGAGGACCGCCGCGAGGACGTAGCTGACGACGATGTGGCGGTTGACGGCGATCCCGGCCACCCGGGCGGCCGTCGGATTCTGCCCGACCGCGGCGTTCTTCACGCCCCAGCTGGTGCGCCCGGTGGTGAAGGCGGCGACCGCGAAGACGAACAGGAGCACGACGACCGCGGCAGGGACACCGACGACGTGTCCACTCCGCAACCAGACCAGCCCGGCGTCGGAGACCGGCACCTTCACGTTGTTCGTGATGACGATGGTGAGACTCGTGACGATGCTCATCATCGCGAGGGTGACGAGGAGCGGGCGGATCCCGGCGACAACGACGAGACCGTTCACGAGCCCGATGACCGCCGCGGCTCCGAGCCCGATGAGCAGCGCGAGCGGCAGACCGAGCTCGGCCTGCAGGAGCACCGCGACGAGGGCACCGGAGAAGCCGAGGACGGCGCCGATGGAGAGGTCGATGCCGCCGCGGACGACGTCCTCACCGCCCGTGACGACGACGATGGACAGTCCGAAGGCCGCGATCGCGTAGACCGCCGACTGGGTGAGGATCGTCGCGAGGTTGGCCGGGTCGAGGAAGCCGGGCGAGGCGACCGCGAAGACGACGACCTCGATGACGACGATCGCGTAGCCGATGAGTCCCAACCGGGAGACCGGGCGACGGCGTTTGGTCGCGGACTCGGCTGCGGCCGACGGCGCCTGGCCGGGCGCGACGGGTGGAGCGGAGAGGGCGGTCATGCGGAAGCTCCTCGGGTGGGCAGTGTGCCGCCTCCAGGGTCTGCCGACGGGGCAGACCTCGGGGGATCAGCCTGCGTCGACGACGTGGGCCCTTCGGCAAGCTCAGGGACCGGCGGGACCGAGGGGGCCGGCGGCGTTGACGCGACCTCGGCGGCGCCCGTCGACCAGGCGAGGATCGTGTCGGCGGTCGCCTGCGATCGGGGCAGCTCGGTCCGGATCGTCCCGCGGTACAGCACGAGGACGCGGTCGGCGAGGCCGATCAGTTCCTCGAGGTCGACGCTCACGAGCAGGACGCCGGCGCCCTGCGCGACGAGCGCGTCGATCTCCGCGTAGATCTGTTGACGCGACCCGATGTCGACGCCGGAGGTCGGCTGGTCGAGCACGAACACCGTCGATCCGGCCGCGAGCCATCGACCGAGCACGACCTTCTGCTGGTTGCCGCCGGAAAGGCTCCCGGCCACCGCGGTGTCGTTCGCGGGCCGGACGTCGAGCCTCGCGACGAGGTCGGCGGCGATCTCCCGCTCGCGTCGACCACGCAGGATCCCGCCGAGCCCGGTGATGCGGTCGAGCGCGGCGAGGGTGAGGTTCTCGCGGACGGACTGACGGTTCAGGATGCCGTCGCGGTGGCGGTTGGCCGGGACGTACGCCCCACCCGCCCGGACGAAGGCCCTCGGCGAGCGGATCGTCGCCCGGCCGAGCCGCACGGTTCCGCCGTGCGCGCGCAAGCCGGTGACCGCGTCGGCCAGTTCCTCGAGGCCCGAGCCGACGAGACCCGTGACGCCCACGATCTCGCCCGGACGGACGGCGATCGAGACGCCGTGCAGCCGTTCGGGGACCGTCAGGCCATCGATCGCGAGGACCGGTTCGGCGACGGCGTCGGCGACGATCCGTTCCCGGTCGCCGAACTCCTCGACGCTCCGCCCCACCATGAGCTGGACGATGGCGTCGAGGGTCGCGTCGGGATCGGCGAGGTCGAGGGCACCGACGCGTTCACCGTTCCGGAGGACCACGACGCGGGACGCGATGTCGCGCACCTCCTGCAGGTAGTGGGAGATGTAGATGACGGCGACGCCCTGGCTCTGCAGGGTCCGGACGATGCGGAACAGCCGCTCGACGTCGCCGGCGGCGAGCGGTGCGGTGGGTTCGTCGAGCACGAGGACCCGCGGGCGCGTGATCGTCGCGATCGCGAGCTGCAGGAGTTGCTGCTCGGCGACGCTCAGCTCGTCGACGAGGGTCTTGCCCGGCACGTCGAGCCCGACGAGGTCGAGCAGCTCCCGCTCGGCGCGCCGGTCGAGCTGCCGGCCGGTGAGGAACGCGGAGCGCGAGCCGAGGAACAGCTGCTCCGCGACCGTGAGCCGACCGGCCAGGTGGCGGTCCTGGTGGATGACGCGGACACCGAGGCGTTCGGCGTCGCCCGGGTTGCGGATGACGACCGGTTCACCGTCGATCTCGATGGCGCCCTCGCTCGCCGTGTAGAGGCCGGTGAGGATCTTGATGAGCGTCGACTTGCCCGCGCCGTTCTCGCCCACGAGCGCGACGACCTCGCCGGGGTGCACCTCGAGGTCGACGTCGTCCAGCACCCGGACGCCACCGAAGTCCTTCGCGATGCCCCGCATGCTCACGGCAGGAGCCGAGGGTTCGGTCGTGGCTGCACCGGGCCGACCGCCCAGCGAGCGCTGGGCGGCCTGACCGTCGATCGAGGTGTCGTGCGTCATTCCAGGCCGAGTCGCTTGCGCTCGTCGGCGACGTTCGCCTTGTCGATGAAGACGGCGTCGAGGTAGGTGCTCAGCGGCACCTCGTCCTGCTTGCCGCCGAGGTACAGGGCGACGTTGTTCGCGCTCGTCGTCCCGAACAGGGTCGGCTGCTGCGCGACCGTGAACTGGTACACCGAGTCGGGGTCCTGGATGAGGTCGAGCGCTCCGGGCTCGGCGTCGACGCCGTAGACCTTGATCTCGTCGCGGCCCGCCGCGTCGATGGCCTGGGAGGCACCGATCGCCGGGAGGTCCCAGCACGACCACACGGCCGAGATCTCGCCCTTGGGGTAGCGGGTGAGCGCATCGTTCGTCTTCTGCTTGGCGTCCTCGATGGTGCCCTCGTAGATGTCCTGCAGCTCGGGCTCGATGATCTCGATGTTCGGGTAGTTCTTCAGCACGAGCTTGAACTCGTCGTAGCGGATCTGGCAGGGGGTGACGTCGTAGAAGCCGTTGAAGACGAGCACCTTGCCCTTCCCGCCGATGTCCTCGGCGAGGGTGCGGGCGAGGGTGGAGCCGATCTGCCAGTTGTCGGAACCGATGTTGTTCACCGAGTTCTCGCTGGCGTGGTCGATCGTGAAGACCGGGATGTCGGCGTCCTTCGCCTGCTGCAAGGCCGGGGCGAGGGTGGTCGCGTCACCGAGGATGACGACGATCGCATCGACCTTCTGCGAGACGAGGTTCTCGACGTTGGCCAGGTGCTTGTCGTCCTGTGCGTCGGCCTGGGTGGCGACGACCTTGGCGCCGAGCTCCTCCAGGCGGTCCTGCACACCCTGGTAGGTGAGGCGGCCGAAGTCGCGGACGACGTCCTTGGCGGCGACGCCGACGGTCTTGCCCTTGAGCGAGGGGACGTCCACGTCTGAGGCGGCCGAGCTGGCAGCGGCGCCGCTCGTCGACTCGCTGGACGAGGACTGCTTGAGCGAACAACCGGTGGCCAGGCCGGCCACGACGGCCAGGGTGACAAGAGACAGCGCGAGGCGCGATCGACGACGCATGGGGACTCCAGATGACGGTGGGGTGCGGGACGGTGCAGGGGGTGGTGGAGCGTGCCGACATCCGCTGTCGGAGCGGTCGGGGCGCACCGGGACGTCGGGTTGCAGCAACAGTAGGGAGTGATCGGACGGGCCGCGAGAGGGCGCTCAACCTGACGTAACACAAGGTGCCCGATGTCGGCGGTGCGTGGAGCCTGGTCGGGGTGCGGCCGGCGAAAACGTCGGATGTATCATGACGCGAGGCGGTGTTCCACGTGACCGTCTCGCTCGAGCAGGGGGTCGCATGGCAGTCACGGACGAGGCGATCGCGCGGATCCAGGCGATGATCGTCGCCGGCGACCTCACACCCGGCCAGCGCCTCCCTCCGGAGAAGGAGCTCAGCGAGACCCTGGGGCTCTCCCGCAGTTCCCTCCGCGAGGCGGTGAAGGCGCTGGAGCTGATCCGCGTGCTCGACGTCCGTCGCGGCGACGGCACCTACGTCACGACGCTCGAGCCGAGCCTGCTGCACGAGGCGATGTCGTTCGTCATCGACATGCACGCCGACGCCTCCCTGATCGAGATGTTCGAGGTGCGCCGCATCCTCGAACCCTCCGCGTCGGTGATGGCGATCCAGCACCTCGACGACGAGCGGATCGCCGAGCTGCGCAGCATGGTCGATGAGGTCGACGAGTCCACGACGGTCGAGGACCTCGTCGCGCACGACCTGCAGTTCCACGCCCGCGTGATCGAGCTGAGCGGCAACGCCTACCTCGCGAGTCTGCTCGCCGCGCTCGGCAGCAAGACGGTCCGGGCCCGCATCTGGCGCGGCCTCACCGAGGAGAAGGCCGTCGCTCGCACCCTGCAGGAGCACCACGCGATCGTCGACGCCCTCGAGAAGCGCGACACCGAACTCACCCGTGCGCTGGTCACGGTCCATGTCTCCGGTGTCGAAAGCTGGCTCCGCCGCTCGATGTGACCCCTCCCCCCTCCCCTTGCCCGCGAACTGTCACTTGCTGCTCGTCCGAGCCGCTCGGACGAGCCGTTGGTGACAGTTCGCGGGCAGGTAGCGTGAGGGGATGGACGGCACGATCGACACCCGAGCGCTCATCGACCCCATCGACCGTGACGCCATGGCGAAGGCGCCCTCGTACCATCGCGCGCCGTCCGCCCGGCTGTTCATCGGCCTGCTCGCGGCGATCGTCGTGGTCACCGTCGCCGGGTTCGTCCTATTGGGAACGCTGCCCTCGCCCTCACAAGGCGGCTCCGGCCCGACGCCGCTGCTCGGGATCGGGCTCCTCGCGGCCGCCGCCGTCGCGGTGTTCGCAGTCCTCTCCTGGCGTACGAGACGCATCAAGCGCTTCCGCCTCTCCCAATTCGCCGCGGCCAACGGGATGACCTTCACCGCAGACCTCAGCTACCCTCCGTTCCCCGGCATGATCTTCGGGATCGGATCGTCGCGGCAGTCGACCGACGTGCTGCGGGGTGGTCGTCCCCGCGCCGTGGAGTTCGGCAACTACCGGTACACGGTCCGTCACGGGAAGAGTTCGACGACCCACCACTGGGGATACGTCGCGGTGAAGCTCGACGTCCCCCTGCCGAACATCGTGCTCGATGCGATCGGCAACAACGGGTTCGGCTCGAACCTCCCGGCAGCGTTCCAACGGGCCCAGCGACTCTCCCTGGAAGGCGACTTCGACCGGCACTTCACGCTCTACTGCCCCGAAGGCTACGAACGCGACGCGCTCTACCTGTTCACGCCGGACATCATGGCGAGGTTCATCGACCACGCCGCCGAGCTCGACGTCGAGATCATCGACGACTGGCTGTTCCTCTACACGAAACGGGAGGTGTCGACCCTCGATCCCGACACCTGGGCCTGGCTGTTCAGCATCGTCGACGCGCTGATGACGAAGCTCGACCAGTGGGCTCGGTGGCGGGACGACCGTCTTCTGTCGCAGGCGACCGGAGCGGTGGATCACCAGCTCGCACCCGGTGCTCAGACCGGCTCCCCCGCGGTCGGACTGCTCACCCCGCCGCCGGGTGTCGCTCCGTCCGGCCGCAGGTTGCGACGATCCGGGAGGTGGATCCCCGTCGCGTTCGTCGTCGGAACGCTGATCGTCTGGATCGTCACACGCATGAACTGACCCTCCCCTGCCCGCGAACTGTCGCTTGCTGCCAGTCCGGGCCGCCCCGACTAGCCGTTGGTGACAGTTCGCGGGCAGGGCGGGATGTTGGGAACGTCTGGTGATCGGGAGACGAGGAGGGAACAGGCCGGTTGATGGGATGGCTGGGTGACCGACACCGGTCGCCCGTCAGAAAGGACCACCCATGCGCCGACCCACAGCCATCGGCTTCGCCGTCCCCGTCCTCGCCCTCATGCTGGGGCTCACCGCCTGCTCCGGATCCGCGGAAGCACCGTCGGGTGGTGGATCGCCGTCGACCGCCGACTCCTACGCCGAGGCGTTCGACGACTACACCATCTCCCTCGCCGGCTGCCTGCGCGACCAGGGGTTCGACGTCGAGGACCCGGAACCCGGCACCGCGATCACCCTCGACGGTGGCGAGGCGATGAACACGGCCTACGACGCCTGCGCCGAGGAACTCGGCCCGCCGCCCACGAACCCCGATCAGCCCAGCAAGGCCGAGATCTCCGACGAGCTCCGGCTCCGCGCCCAGTGCCTGCGCGACCAGGGGTTCGACGTCCCGGACCCGGATGCGAACGGGGTGTGGGACCTGCCGGAGGACCTGTTCGATGAGGCCAGGGCCTGCGCCGCGCAGTGACCTCCGCACCAGCCGAAACGGCCGACCGATCCTGTGATCGGTCGGCCGTTCCGTCGTTCCGTGTCCTGTCGTTCCGCGGTCAGGCTCCGGCCGGGTCGGCGTCGTGAGCCGGCAACAGCACAGTCACTTCGAGTCCACCCGCCGGCAGCGGGGCGAGCCGCAGCGACCCGCCGTGCAGCTCCACGATGCGGGCCCCCAGGGTCAGCCCGAGACCGTTCCCCCGATCAGGACCGGCAGCCCGCGCCATCCGGGCGTCCCGCCGGTCGAACGGCTCCACGAACCGCGCCACCTCAGCCTCCTCGAGCAGCGGCCCCGAGTTGCTGACCACGACGACGGCGCGTCCCGGCGCCTGCGGGTCGGGTCCGACCCACACCGAGACCCAACCGTCCGCGCCGCTGTTGTAGCGCACGGCGTTCGACAGCAGGTTCGTCAACAGTTGCTGGAGGAGCACGCGGTTGCCGCGCACGGATGCGCTCCGGAGCGTCGACGAGATCGTGACCCCGGCGTCCGCGGCCTCCGGCGAGATGAGCTGCGACGCGTCGCGAGCCACCGCCGCCAGGTCGACGGGCGAGGTCACGAGCGGGCGGCGATCGAGCTGGTTCAGCTGCAGGAGCGCCTCGACGATCGCGATCCCCCGCTCGTTCGTCTCGTGCAGCCGTCGCAACGCGCGGTCGACGTCGCGGCCCTCCGGGTCGGCCTGGGCGACCTCGATGAGCATCTTCATCGTCGCGAGCGGTGTCCGCAGTTCGTGCGAGGCGTTGGCCGCGAACCGCTTCTGCGTCAGGAACGACTGCTCGAGGCGTGCCAGCATGTCGTCGAAGCGGTCGGCGAGCTCGCGGAACTCGTCGCGGCGACCGGTCATCGCGATGCGGTGGTCGAGCGAGCCCTCCGCCGCCGCGCGCACGGCCGCGTTGAGGTCCCGCAGCGGCCGCAGGACCCGTCCGGCGACGATCCAGCCGACGCCGGTCCCGATCACGGCCATCGCGATGAGTGCGAGCATCGAGTAGTTGATGAGCGAATCGCGGATCTCGCCGCGGGTGATGGCGGAGATCTGTCGACTGTCGGCGGCGGGCGCGAGCGGATAGCTGGGGAACCGCCAGATGATGACGTTGATGACGATGAGCGCGATCAGGCCCGTCACGACGGTGAAGGCGGCATAGGTCGCGGTGAGTTTGACGCGGGCGGTCATCCACGTCGGCCGGGCGTCGTCACCGACGGCCGGAGCGGCGGTCATGCGCCCACCTCGTCGTCCTCGTCGTCGGCGTCCGCGCCGCTCGTCTCGGCGGGAGCCTCACCTGGCGGCAGGACCCGGTAGCCGACGGCCGGCACGGTGTGGATGATCCACGGCTCGCCGAGCACCTTCCGGAGCGTGGACATCGTCACCCGCACGGCGTTCGTGAACGGGTCGGCGTGCTCGTCCCAGGCGCGCTCGAGGAGCTCTTCGGCACTCACGACGCCACCCTTGGCCGCGAGCAGGATCTCCAGCACCGCGAACTGCTTCTTCGCCAGGCGCACGTACCGGCCGTTGCGGTAGACCTCGCGGCGGAACGGGTCGAGCCGCACACCGGCGTATTCGAGGACGGGCGGGAGCGACGCCTTGGGTCGACGCGCCAGCGAGCGGAGCCGGAGGACGAGCTCACGCAGCTCGAACGGCTTGGTCAGGTAGTCGTCGGCGCCGATCTCGAAGCCGCTCTCCTTGTCGTCGAGGTCGGCGGCCGCGGTGAGCATGAGCACCCGGCAGGGCAGTTCCTGGGCGATGATCCAGCGACAGACGTCGTCGCCGTGCGTGCCAGGGAGGTCGCGGTCGAGCACCACCACGTCGTAGGCGTTGACGGCGAGCCGCTCGAGCGCGGTGTCGCCGTCGAACACGAGGTCGGCGGCGAGCCCCTCGTGCTGCAGACCCTCGAGGATGCTCTCGGCGAGGTACTGCTCGTCCTCGGCGATCAGGACACGCATGGGACCTCCGGTGTTCGGGACGGACGACGCGTCGAAGGCGTCGCTCCAGCGCCCGCGATGGGCGTCGTGTCGATCGTAGGCGGCGCGGTGTTTCGGAACCGTCTGGTGATCGTCCGACGCCCGCGCAACCGTCGCCGAGCTGGACTGGGGCCTGGTCGTCGCGTGCCGAACACCGACGACCGACCGAGGAGGAACCATGCAGCACGACATGCAGCACCAGCAGCAGCCGCACCGGCACCCGGGCCGACGGAGCACCGTCGCCCGCCGAGGCTCCAACCGAGCCGTCGTCATCCTCGCCGCCACGGCCGTCGCCCTCACCGCCGCGATCGCCCTGGTCGCGTGCACGGGCGTCGCGCCGACCATCACCCGCGGGATCACCGCGCTGACCGAGCGACCGTCCGGGGACGCGGGTGCCGGAACCATGACCACGACGGATGGCGCGTTCGGAACCGACGACGGCGTGTTGGAGGAGAACCGGTACTCGGCCTACGACACCGATCTCCCGGCCATCGCGAACCTCGATGCGGACCTCTTGGAGGCCGTCCAGCAGGCGACCGACGCAGCAGCGCAGGACGACGTCGCGCTGTACGTGAGCTCCGGATGGCGGAGCACGGCGTACCAGCAGCACCTGCTCGACGAGGCGATCCTCCAGTACGGCAGTGAGGCGGCCGCGCGGCAGTACGTCGCGACGCCCGACGGCTCCTCGCACACGCGCGGGGCGGCCGTCGACATCGGTGCGACGGACGCCGACTACTGGCTCATCGAGCACGGCGCCGACTACGGCCTCTGCCAGACCTACGCGAACGAGATCTGGCACTTCGAGTTGGCCACTGTCCCCGGCGGCGAGTGCCCGGAACTCCTGCCCGACGCCGGATGAGGTCGGTGCCGCGACCAGCTGCCACCGCCGGGCGCCCCGGTCCTATCCGGCGACCGGTGCCAGCCGGCTGACGAACTCGTCGACGCGCAGGCGGATGTCCCGGAACGCTTCGTCGAACGCCTCGTCGGTCGCGGGTACGGCAGGGTCGGGGATCGACCAGTGCAGGTCGTCCAGCCCGCCGAGCTCCTCGTGCGCCCGGTTGCACACGGTGATGACGAAATCGCCGTGCCGGAGGACCTCCGCCGTTGCGCGTGGAACGCTCGGGCGGATCCGGACGCCATGGCGTGCCGCCGCCCGGACGGCGCCCGGGTTGACCTCGCTCGCCGGCCGGCTGCCCGCGGATGCGACGGGGACATCGCTGCGGTCCTGCCAGAGCGCCTCCGCCATCTGCGACCGCGCCGAGTTCGCCGTGCAGACGAAGACGACCCGCGCCGGGGCGCTGATCGGTTCGGGCGCGAGGCGGTCGAACGCCCCCGGGACGAGCCGCACGTAGTTGCGGCGTCCATCGGACTCGGATCGCGACCGCGAGAGGATCCCCGCTCGCTGGAGGACGCTCAGGTGATGGGAGACGAGGTTCGACCCCATCCCGAGGGCGAGCTGGATCTCGGTCGGTGAGAGGTCACCGAGCGCCAGGAGGTCCACGATGCGCAGCCGTGCCGGCTCCGCGAGCGCGGCGAACTTGGACGCCCTTACCGCCAGAGACTCCACCGACACAACCCCCGTTGACTCAACCGTGATTGACTCAATAATAGGCTGAGTCGTCCGTGAACACCCCTTGAGCGATCCGCTCGAACTCACGGTCGTCCAGAAGAGGAGCTACTCATGGGTCTCGGAACCGGAATCGCCCTGATCGTCATCGGCGCCATCCTCGCCTTCGCCGTGAACGTCGACGTCCCCGCTGTGGACCTCACGCTCATCGGGTACATCCTCATGGCCGCCGGCGCCGTGGTGTTCCTCATCTCGCTCGTGCTCGTGCTCCGCCGCCGACAGGTCTCCTCGACCACGCGCTCCGCAGTGGACCCCGGTAGCGGCGAACGCGTCACCCGCCGCAGCACGACCGACAACGACGGCCCCGTCCTCTGACGACCGGACCGGCCGCACCACCCATGACCGAACCCGCTACCGCGCAGTCCCAGAGCGGCGAACTGCTGGACGGTCGGTATCGACTCGAGCGACCGATCGGTGCCGGCGGGATGGCGACCGTCCATCTGGCGACCGACGAGGTGCTCGGGCGCAAGGTGGCGGTCAAGCTGTTCCGCCCGGGAACGACCGATGCGACCGACGGCGCCAGGACCGCCTCGGAGACGCGTCTGCTCGCGTCGTTGAACCACCCGGCCCTCGTCACCCTGTTCGACGCCAGGGTCGTGGCCGGTGACGGCTCCTACCTCGTCATGGAGCACGTCGACGGCCCGACGCTGTCCCAACGCATCGCTCGGTCGCCGCTTCCGTCGTCCGAGGTCGCCGCGATGGCCGTCGACCTCGCGGAGGCACTCCACACGGTGCACGCGGCGCGGGTCGTCCATCGCGACATCAAGCCGTCCAACGTGCTGCTGCGACCGACGATCCTGCCCCACCAGGAGTACCGCGCGAAGCTCGCCGACTTCGGCATCGCCTACCTCATCGACAGCACCCGCATGACCGCGCCGGGCTCACTGATGGGCACGGTCGCCTACCTCAGTCCTGAGCTCGTCCGTGGAGCGGATCCGGCCCCTCCGGCCGACGTGTACGCCCTCGGACTCGTCCTCCTCGAAGCCCTGACCGGTCGCCGCGCCTACCCGCAGACCACCACGCACGAGTCGCTCATGGCACGCCTCAACGCGTCGCCGACGATCCCCGGTGAGCTCGGCTACCAGTGGAAGTCGCTGCTCACCGCGATGACCGCCGCCGATCCGGCGCAACGCCCCACCGCCCTCGACGTCGCGACGACCGTCCGCGCGATGGACCCCGTGCTCGACCCGGCGGATGTGACCGTGGCGACCTCGGCACCTGCGATGACGACGACCGCCGACCCGGCACCGACGGCAGCGACCGAGCCGCTCGTCTCGACGACGCCGTTCGAGTCGATGACAGGCGCGCGCGCCGAGACCGGCCCGACCGCGGTGCTCGACGACACTCGCCGCTCGGAGCGACGTCTCGACGGTGGCGCACGGCGACCGGCCGCAGCGCACCAGCCGCGGCGCCTTCGACGCTGGCTGATCCTCGCGGCCGTGCTGCTGGTGATCGCGGTCGCCGTCGTCTGGCTCATCGTGTCCCAGGCACAGCCGCCCGCCCCGACGCTGCCCACCCTGCCCGAACCGTTGTCGACGCATCTGGATGAACTCCTGCGGGAGGTGACGCCGTGAGGAACTCCTGGAACCGAGGGCTCCGGCTGCTCGCAGCACCGGTGATCGTCGTCGCCCTGCTGAGTGGCTGCACCGGACCCGCTGCAGACCTCGACGCGAGCACCGGCCGCGACCTGCAGAGTCGTGTACTCGTGGTCGCGAACGCAGCCGCCGACGGCAACACTGCGGGTGCGCTCGCGGCTCTCGACGCGCTCGAGGCGCAGCTGGCCGCTGCTGAGGCGGCTGGGACCGTTTCGGCGACCCGAGCCGCGGACATCCGTGCGGCGATCGCGCTCGTCCGCGCCGACCTCTCCCCCGCGGTCGAGACCCCGACGCCGACCCCGGAACCCAGTTCGGTCGCGCCGGCCGAACCCGCTGCACCGGTCGAAGACGACGGAGGCGGGGACGATTCCGGGAACAAGGGGAACAACGGCAACAACGGCAACAACGGCAAGAACAAGGACAAGAAGGACAAATGAAGCGACGAGGAAGCACCGACTCCGCCCCCGACGACGGATCGTTCGAGCCCGGGGACGAAGAGACGGCGAAACGAACCCGTACGGCGGAGGACGGGGTCTCGACCGTCCAGCACAGCATCATCGTCGACCTCCCCATCGCCGCCGTCTACAAGCAGTGGGTCGACTTCGAGTCGTACCCGGAGTTCTTGCCGGCTGTACGCGAGGTGAAGCTGACCGGCGAGGTCTACAGTCGCTGGACCGTCGCGATCAGCAAGCTCTCGCGGCAGTTCCTCGTCGAGATCCTGGAGCAGCTCCCCGAGGAGCGTCTGGTCTGGCGCACCATCGAGGGCGACGTCTGGTTCAGTGGCGACGCCACCTTCGACGCGATCGACAAGCAGCAGACCCGCGTGGACGTCACGGTGCACTGGAAGCCGGTGTCCGCGGTGGAGCGGACCGCTGCGGCGCTCGGGCTCGCCGGACGGGTCGTCCGTGGGGCGCTCGAGGCGTTCAAGACCCACATCGAGTCGACCGGCGGCCCCTCGGGTCACTCCCGCATCAAGGTCGTCTCCCCGAAGGGCTAGCCGTCGGCCCCACCTGATCAGCTCATGAACGGTCGCAGGTCCGGATAGCCGGTGGTCTGCCAGGCACCGTCGACGACGAGATTGTCGCCCGAGATGTACGACGCGTCGTCGCTCGCGAGGAACAGGGCGGCTGCGGCGATCTCCTCCGGCGCAGCGGCACGTCGGAGCGGGATGCGCTCGTCGTACGCGGCCTGCACACCGGGGATGTCGGTCAGCGACTTCGTCAACGGCGTCGCGACGAGACCCGGCGACACGGCGTTCACCCGGATGCCATGCTCACCGAGCTCGAGCGCCGCCTGCTTGGTCAACATGACCGCGCCGGCCTTCGACGCCGTGTAGCCGACACCGAAGTGCATGGGGACGAGCGAGTTGAGCGAAGCGATGTTGACGATCGACCCGGCCTTGCCCTCGGCGAGGAACTGACGGGCGGCGAGCCGGGTGCCGTTGAAGGCGCTGTAGAGGTTCAGTCGGACCGTGAAGTCCCAGTCCTCGAAGGAGATGTCGGTGATCGTCCCGGCGCGCGATCCACCGGCGACGTTGAAGAGCGTGTCGAGCGTGCCGAAGCGTTCGACGGTCTCGGCGACCAGCGCGGAGAAGTCAACCTCGTCGGTCACGTCGGTGCGCCGACCCCACACGCGATCGCCGAAGGTCTCGGCGGCACCCGCGATGAGCTCGGCATTGATGTCCGCGACGACGACCGAGGCGCCCTCGGCGACCAGCCGTTCGGTGATCTTCGCCCCGATGCCGGACACGCCCCCGGTGACGATCGCGACCTTGCCGGCGAACCGGCCCTGGATTGATGCATTCGACATGATGCCGCTCCGTTCTGCTCACCGGCTCTGGCGAGCACCCCCCAGCATACGCATCTATCAGTCACATGTCAGATAGTTTCAGGCAGCCCTCAGCATGACGACGCCGGCCCCGAGACGACGTGTCCCAGGGCCGGCGTCAGGCAGCGGCCGAGTCCTACCGCGGCGACTGCTCGCGATCAGCGTCCGCCAGTTCACCGTCGCCACCCGAGGCCCGGTCGAACGCGGGTGCCCCGGTGGTCGAAGCAGGCACCTTGCCGCGCGCTGCGGCCTCGAGCGACTCCGCCTCGTCCCCGCCGACCGCCTCGCCGCGGGCGACGAGCCCGGCGACGTCGGACAGCGGGATCTGCTTGAGGAACAACGACAGCAGGAAGGCCGCGCCGATGAACGGCAGCAGGTACCAGAACACCGGGGCGAGAGCGTCGGCATAGGCGGTCACGACACCGTCGCGGATGCCCGGCGGAAGCTGGCTGAGCGTCTGCGGGTCGATCGTCGCCGCCGCATTGGAAGCGTCCCCCGCGCTGGCACCCGAACTCGCGAACACGTCCTTCAGGTTGGCCGTGAGGCGCGTGGTGAAGATCGTGCCGAACACGGCGACACCGAGCGACGCACCGACCTCGCGGAAGTAGTTGTTCGTGCTGGTCGCGGTTCCGACCATCGACGCGTCCACCGAGTTCTGGGCGACGAGCACGACGACCTGCATGATCAGGCCGAGACCGGCGCCGAAGAAGAACAGGAAGACGCAGATCAGCCAGATCGGGGTGTCCGCCGTGAGCGTCGTGAACGCGACCATCGAGGCGGCGGTGACGAGCGTGCCGATGACCGGGAACATCCGGTAGCGACCGGTCCTGGTGATCAGGTTCCCCGAGACGATCGAGGTACCGATGAGGCCGACCATCATCGGGATCATGAGCAGGCCCGATGCGGCTGCCGAGGTGCCGGACGACATCTGGAGGAAGGTCGGCACGAAGCCGATCGCCGAGAACATGCCGAGGCCGAGCGTGAGGCCGATCGCGGTCGCGTTGATGAACGTCGGGTTCTTGAAGAGCGACAGCGGGATGATCGGGTCCTTGGCCCGAGCCTCGGTGATGACGAAGAGCAGCGCGGCGAGCAGCATGCCGATGCCGAACATCCAGGTCTCGATGGCACCCCACCCGTGCGCGGCGTCGCCACCGAAGTCGGTGAAGAAGATGAGGCAGGTGGTGAACGCCGAGAGGAAGATGACGCCGAGGAGATCGATCGGCGCGGTCGCCTTCTTGTTCGGCAGCTTCAGCGTGAAGAACGCGATCGCGAAGGCCGCGATGCCGACCGGGATGTTGATGTAGAACGCCCACTGCCAGGTGAGGTGGTCGACGAAGAAGCCACCGAGGAGCGGGCCACCGACGGCGGAGAGACCGAAGACGGCGCCGAGCGGGCCGAGGTACTTGCCGCGCTCGGAGGCGGGGACGATGTCGGCGATGATCGCCTGCGACAGGATCATGAGGCCACCGCCACCGAGGCCCTGGACGGCACGCCAGACGATGAGCTGCGTGAAGTCGCCCGCGAACGCACAGCCGACGGAGGCGATCGTGAACAGGGCGATCGCGACGAGGAAGAGCCGACGACGGCCGAGGACGTCACCGAACTTGCCGTAGACGGGCATGACGATCGTGGTCGCCAGGAGGTAGGCGGTGGTGAGCCAGACCTGGTGGTCGACGCCGCCCAGCTGTCCGACGATCGTCGGCATGGCGGTGGAGACGATCGTCTGGTCGAGACTGGAGAGCAGCATGCCCGCGATGAGGGCGGCGAAGATGATCCAGATGCGGCGCTTGGTGAGCAGCATCGGGCCCTCGGTGGGTGCGGCGGTGGCGGCGGTCACGGGAGGTCCTTTCGGGGAGTGGGGTTCGTGTGGGGGTTCTGGGGCGCGGCGTCGTCGGCAGGTCCGGCGTCGGCGGGTTCGGGGTCGTCGGGCTCGAGGATGGTGCGGTACGTCGCGAGGCAGTCGCGGATGGAGCCGACGATGTCGAACTCCCCGCCCTGGCCGAGGTCGGTGACGCCGCTGCCGAAGACGCGCGCCATCGTCGTCTTGATCGCCATCCCGAAGAGATCGGCGCAGGCGCGGGCACGCGGGTCGTCCGCCGGGACGCCTTCCCGCGCGGCGATGAGCTCGACGAGCAGTTGCTCGCGCTCACGGTTGAGGCCCATGAAGCGGACCAGCAGCTTGGGTTCGCGCTCGAGGGCGGCATGGAAGTCGACGTGCTCGGCGAGACCGAACCCGGACCGCTCCGCATGACCGGCCGCGATGTGCATGAAGTCGTCGAGCACGGCGCGCCACCCGCGCGAGCCGAGCGCGAGGAACTCGGTGGCGAACCGCTCGGTCTCCTCGGTCTCGTCGACGCCGAGAACGGCGTCCTCCTTGCTTGGGAAGTAGTTGAAGAAGGTGCGACGCGAGACGCCGACCTCCTCGCAGAGTTCCTCGATCGTGAAGCCGTTGAGCCCGTGGGTGGCCGTGAGCCGACGCGACACGGTCGTCAGGCGCGCAGCGGTGGCGGCCATCCGGTCGGACAGCCGATTCGTCGAAGTTGCACTCTGCATCACGAAGTGCAGTATTGCACTCTCCGAGCCGGGGTGCAACTTAGCGCACAGGCTATCCAATCGGGCCTCACTAGAGTGAACGCATGGACCCCCGTCAGGCACGAACACGCAGTGCCCTCCGCGACGCGATCCACACCCTCGCGGCGGCGAAGCGCATTGATCAGGTGACCGTGGCGGAGGTGTCCCGGGTCGCGGGGATCACCCGCGACACCTTCTATCGTCACGCCGCGACACCGGTCCACCTGCTCGCCGACGTACTCGGAGAGGAACTGGACGAGACGCTCCGTGCGCACGCCGATCTGCCGGCGCACAGCGACTCGACGCTGAGCGTCTTCGACGAGTCCGAGCGCGACCTCCTGCGCCATGTGGCCGAGCACGCGACGATCTACCGGAACTCGATGCATCCGCGGCTCATCGGACCCCTCCGCGACGCGCTCACCGAGCGGATCGAGCAGGCGCTCGCGCACCACCTCGACCGGCACCCGCACATCGCCCCACCTCGCGAGGACGGCATCACGCCGGAGCGACACGTGCGCATGCTCGTGGCCTACGCCGGTGCCGGCACGGTCGCGGCGATCGAGGAGTGGCTCCGATCCGGTGACCTCGACGACATCGACGCGGCGGCCCGTACGGTCATCGCGGCCTCCCCCGCCTGGTGGCTCGGCCGCTCCTGATCCCTGGGCCTGACGCCAGCGCGGTGCGCTGACGCGAGCGCGGGTCTCTGACGTGAGCGCGCCCCTCCGGAGACCCGCGCTCACGTCCCCTGGGGCGCGCTCACGCCAGCGCATCGCGCTGGCACAACGGCCTCATGCGCGACATAAGTCGGTGTAGGCATATCTGCTCTGTGGATAACCAGGGGTGGGGGTCTGGGTGCGCTTAGCGTCGAGGGATGCCAAAGACCTCGCTGCCTCGAATTGTTTCCACGCTGGCCTTCGTGTCAGGACTCGTGGGCCTGGTGGCCTGCACCGGCCCGGCGCCAGCCCTGCCACCGACGAGCACGCCTCCGGTCTTCGAGAACGAGGAGGCGGCTCTTGCGGCGGTGACAGAGATCTATCAGCAGTTCCTCGACATCTCGAACACGATCCTTCATGAGGGAGGCGTCAATCCGGAGCGCATCGATGTGATCGCGTCCGCCGACGTTGCGGCGATCGAATACGAGGCCTACTCCCGAATGCGCGATGGTGGCTACAGCACCCGAGGAGATATAACTCTGTCCGGTGTCCAGGTCCGCGAGTTCTACAACTCGCCCGACTCAGTCGGAGTCGTCGCTCGAGCGTTTGCATGCGAGATCATCGGATCCGTCGAGATTTTGGATGCGAACGGTCAACCCCAACCGCAACCTGACCGCCTGCCCGCCATCGGATTCGAGATATCCCTCGGCGTTGACCCGGCAAGCTCCGGCCGCTTCCTCATCACGTCGAAGGATGCGGAAGAAGGTGCTTCATCATGCGCGTGAAGACGGCAATTGCAACGCTCGCCATGGCTCTCGTCGCGGGAGTGACGATCACAATGGCCGCTCCTGGACCTGCGAGGGCCGCGAGTTGCGGGTCCGCGGATGCGATCTGGGGATGCGCTGGTAACGGCTCGGTCGACATCGGCGGCAGCGTCGAACGCCCTGGCACTGGCGGCGGTTCCGGCGGCGGAACGGGCGGAGGCGACGACGAAGGAGGCGGCTCAGCCGAGCTGCCGCCCGGTGTGACCGACGGGCCCAACGGTGAGCGAACGGTCTGCAGCCTCATGCGGCCGGACGAGTGTTACACCTTCACCCCCGGCGACCTCGGCACCGACCTCGAAGCAGCACCGGCGGCCCCCGTCACGATCCGCGACGTCGCCAGCTTCGCCCCCGCCGCCCCCACGGTCACGACCGAGCCCGCCGCCTGGGGAGTGCGCGGGCTCCACACCAACGTCATCGCAGCTGCTTCCGGTCACACCCGCACCGGCACCCTCTTGGGCCAGGTCGCAGAGGTGAACTTCATCCCCGTCGGATTCACCTTCGACTACAGCGACGGCGACACGACCACCACCCGGACCGGCGGATCCACGTGGGCGTCGCTCGGACTCGCGGAGTTCTCCAAGACCCCGACCAGCCACCGCTACACGACGGTCGGGACCAAGACCATCACCGTCGAGGTCGAGTACGCCGCCGAGTACCGCATCGGCGACAGCGGGTGGCTTCCCGTCGTCGGAACCCTCTCGATCCCGACCGAAGAACCCCACACGGTCCAGATCGTCCGCAACTCGACCGTGGGCGTCGACAAACCCTGCCGCCCCGGCAAACCAGCCATCGGCTGCTGACCGCGTGACCGGAACCGTGCTCGAGCTCGGTCCCGATCAGATGAGCCCCTCGCGACCGCCCGACACCCAGTTCGGGTCGGCGGCCCGCGGACCGCTCACCTGGTCGGCGTAGGTGTCGATCTCGGCTCGGATCTCATCCGTCAGCTCAACCTGGAACGCCTCGAGGTTCGCGTGCAGGTGCGCGACGCTCCGGGTGCCGGGGATTGAGACGACCCGCGCGCCGAGCTGTTGTCCTCGGTCGTGCACCCAGGCGAGCGCGAGCGCCTCCGCGGTCGTCCCGATGCGGTGGGCGAGGGTGCGGAAGCGGGCCGCCAGTTCGAGGTTCGCCGCGAGGTGCTCGGGCTGGAAGCGCGGGAAGTTCGCTCGCGTCCCCCCGAGTGGCACCGTCTCGGCCGTGAAGTCCTCGGTGAACAGCCCGCGCGACAGCGGCGAGAACGCGACGACCGTCACGCCGAGCTCCGCCGCCGTCGGGACGACGTAGCTCTCGATGTCGCGGCTCACGATGCTCCACTCGGACTGGATCGCCGCGATCGGGTGCACGGCGTGGGCTCGTCGGAGTTCCTCGCCCGTCGCCTCGGACAGACCGATGCGGAGGACCTTGCCCGCGGTGACCAGTTCCGCGAGCGCCCCCACCGTCTCCTCGATCGGGATGTCGGGGTCGACGCGGTGCTGGTAGTAGAGGTCGAGGTGATCGGTGCCGAGGCGGGTGAGCGTCCCGTCGATCTGCTCGTGGAGGTGGGCGCGGTCGCCACGGATCCCTCGTTTGCCGATGCCGCCGCCGGTGACGATGCCCACCTTGGACGCCAAGAAGACGTCGTCGCGGCGCCCGGTCAGGTACCGGCCGAGGAGTTCCTCGCTCCGACCGTCGCCGTAGACGTTCGCGGTGTCGATGAGGTTCACGCCGCTCGCCAGGGTGGCGTCGAGGATCGTGGTGACATCGGCGTCGGCGATCGCCCCATAGGTGCCGGCGATGGACATCGCGCCGTACCCGATGGCGCCGACCTGCGCGGCGGTGTCGCCGACTCCGATCGTGGTCGAGGGCAGCGCGGTCGTGGTCGGCTCCGTGGCCAGGGGTGCTTCGCTCATGGATTCACCGCACGGCGTCAGGAGAGGTTGGACGTCCGGTTCGTCACGCCGTGCAACGTCAGACGCGCGAGCCGGCGCGGGCGGCGAGTGCCTGCAAGAGCGCGGCGGGTTCCTCGGGGTCGTCGACCGTGATCGCGAACTGCTTGCCCGAGGTGCTCGTGACGACGAGTCCGGGGCCGGAGCGCAGCACGACGGCCGAGCGGCCGGGCATGATCCGGTACCCCCAGCCGCCCCAGTCCATCGGGCGGATGTCGGTGGCCTCGACGACGTCGACCTGGTCGAGGGGGATGCGCTTCATCGGGATGCCGAAGAGCGAGACGACGCGGAGGCCGCGCCAGTCGACGCTCACGCGGAGCCGGATGAAGGAGGCGCAGAGGAGGGTCGCGAGGGCGAGGATCGACAGACCGAACATCGCGACGCCGGACTCGCCGCCCAGCAGGATCGGCGTGTAGGCGATGGCGCCGATCGCGACGAGGGCGAGGGTGAGCCAGAGGAACAGCAGGGCTGTGACACTCCGGCTCCAGGCACCGACCTCGGTCTCGCCGAGGTCCATCGGCGCCGGTCGTGCAGCCGCACCGGCGAGCAGCGGCTGAGCCGGCAGGAGCACGGCGGGGATCACGCCCCAGAGCGAACACGCGGCGAGCGGGACGACCCACCAGCCGAGGACCGCGCCGTCGACCGATCCCGCCTGCACGGTGAGCCACGTGGGGATGATCCACACGGACGCGGCCGACCCGGCGGCGATGCCGATGAAGAGGACGATCATGCGTTTGGTGCGCATGTCCGGCTTCGGCAGGGCGAGCAGGATGATGGCTGCGATCGCGGCGACGGACGCGATGATCAGCGTCACGAGGAAGACGCCCGCGGCGGGTAGGGAGTCGTCCGGTGCCCCGGTGCCCGACCAGTGCGAGGCGACGTCGACGGGGATCGCATCGCCCCAGACGAGCCGGGTGAGTGCGATCGCGATCGCCGGGACGGCCATGGCGACGCCGGCGAGCAGGATCCGTCCGCGCGCAGGTGCTGCCGGTGGCGGTGTGTTGGTGGTGTCGTGCATGTGCTCCCCCTGAGCTGCTGAGGTGGTCCGATCGTCGGTGGTGACGGCCGACGTGGTCGTGAGGTTGGCGTCGGAGATCGTCAGGTACGTTCGATCATCCGGCTGAGGTCCGTCGGCGAGATCCCGAACTTGCGTGCCTCGGTGACGAGCTGGGCGACGAGTTCATTGACCCGGACGAGGCCCGGTGCTGCATCCTCGTTCACCCACGCGCCGCGGCCCTGTCGCATCCCGATGAGCCCGTCGTCGCGGAGCTCTCCGTAGGCGCGGAGGACCGTGTGCATGTTGATCTGCAGCGCTCGGGCGAGGTCGCGGGCAGGCGGGAGGCGCTCCCCCGGTGCCAGCGCGCCCGTCGCGATGCCGGAGCGCACCTGCACCGCGATCTGCTCGGCGAGCGAGACCGCGGAGGTGGGATCGACGCGGAACAACATGTTTGCAATGGTACTAGAACAATGCCGTCCGTGCCCGCGACATCTGTGGGGTTGAGGTCCGGCGCGGTGCGCTGACGCGAGTGTGCGCCACTCGGCGCGGGCGCACCCCACAACCGCGAGCGCGCCCCTCCGGAGACCAGCGCTCACGTCGGAGACCCGCGCTCACGTCAGCGCACCGCGCTGGCCCAAGCCGCAGCAGAGGGAGGGAAGGAGCGGTCAGAGGGCGACGACGTGCACGGCGATGTCCGCGGCCGCCAGGCGCTCGAGCTCGTCGGGGTCGGCTGAGGAGTCGGTCACGAGGTCGTGGATCTGCCCCAACTCGGCCATGCGCGCGAGCGTGACACGCCCGACCTTCGATCCGTCGGCGACCACGATGACCCGCTGCGCGTGCCGCACCATCGCCAGGTTCGTCCGCGCTTCCCGCTCGTCGTGCGTCGTCGCACCGCCCTGCGCGCTGATGCCGTCGGTCCCGAGGATCGCAGTACCCACGTTGATCGCGCTGAAGGTGTTCTCGGCGAGCGCCCCCACCGCCTCGAACGACGAGGAGCGCACCAGTCCTCCCGTCATGATCACCTGCAGGTTCGGCCGGGAGGCGATCTCGGTCGCCGTGGTGAGCGAGTTCGTCACGATCGTCAGCTCCGCACGGTTGCTCAGCTCCTTGGCGACCGCCGCCGTGGTGGTGCCACCGCTCAGGGCGATCGCGTACGGTCCCGCGGGGATCATCTCCGCCGCGCGCAAGGCGATCCGACGCTTGGCCTCACGGAACTGCGTGTCGCGGAACCGCACGGGTACCTCGTCGCGCGACTCCACCGCCCGAGCGCCACCGTGCGTCCGGAGGACGAGGCCCAGGTCGTCGAGGTCGGCGAGGTCGCGACGGATCGTCGGGGCCGACACGTCGAGCCGGGTCGTGAGGTCGTCGATCGAGACGACGGCGTCCTCCGCCGCGAGGAGCGCGAGGATGGTGCGCATCCGCTGACTGCGTTTCCCGGACGGAGCGTGTCGCGAGAGCTCGGCTGCGGTCGGTCCTCCCACGGCGAACCCCTCCCTCGTCGCCGACGGCTCTGCTCAGCGAAAGTGATCATTTCAATCGATTTCCGATCAAGTTCTTGCTCGGTTCGATCACTGTAGTCGATGATCACTCCATGACACGAGTGACTTTCATCGGGGCGGGCAGCGTCGTCTTCACCCGCCAACTCATCGCCGACCTCCTCCGCTACCGCGACCTCGCCGGCCTCGAGATCGTCCTGCACGACATCGACCCCGAACGCCTCGCGGTGGCCGAGGGCACGGCCCGCCACGTCGACGAACGCCTCGACGGCCGGGCGACGATCTCGGCGGAGTCCGACCGTCGTCGCGCCCTCGCCGGCGCGGACTTCGTGATCAACATGGTCCAGGTCGGCGGCATCCGCGCGACCGTCTCCGACCTCGAGATCCCGGCGGCCCGCGGCCTCCTGCAGACCATCGGCGACACCACCGGCGTCGGCGGCGTGTTCCGCGCCCTCCGCACCTTCCCGTTGCTCTCGGCGCTGACCGCCGACATGCGGGAGATCTGCCCCGACGCCCACCTGCTGAACTACACCAACCCGATGGCGATGAACATCTGGTGGGCGTCGGTCGTCGCCCCCGACATCAGCGCGATCGGCCTCTGCCACAGCGTGTTCTGGACGGTGAACGACCTCTGCGAACTCGTCGGCGTGCCGATCGAGGGCACGAGCTACCGTGCAGCCGGCGTCAACCACCAGTCGTGGTTGCTCGAGTGGACCCACGAGGGCCGCGACCTCTACCCGGCCCTGCGCGAACGCATCCGCGAGGATCCGGAGCTCAGCCGCCGCGTGCGCGTCGAGATGTTCCGCCGCATCGGCTACTACCCCACCGAGACGAGCGAGCACTCCTCCGAGTACCTGTCGTGGTTCCTCCGCTCCCCCGAGCAGGTGGAGCGCTTCCGCCTCCAGCCGCTCGAGTACCTCGGCATCAGCGAGGAGAACGTCGCGGAGTTCGAGGCGACGAAGGCCGCCCTCGCCGCCGGGACCCCGCTGACGCTCGAGGACGAGGCGAGCGAGTACGCCCCGCAGCTCATCCACTCGCTCGTAACCGACACCCCGCGACTCATCCACGGGAACGTCGTCAACCGCGGCCTCATCGACAACCTGCCGCAGGGCGCCGTCGTCGAGGTCCCCGTCCAGGTCGACGGGAACGGCATCGCCCCGCAGCCCATGGGCGCTCTGCCCGTGCAGTGCGCCGCGCTCAACCGCCCGTACGTCTCCGTCGCGGAGCTCACCATCGAGGCCGCCCGCACCGGCAACCCGACGCTCATCCGGCAGGCGGTCCTCATGGACCCGAACGCCTCGTCCACCCTCACGCCCGAGCAGATCTGGGAGCTGTGCAACGACCTCGTCGCCGCGCACGGCGAGCTGCTGCCGGAGCCGCTCCGGGAGATCATCCCCGCCGACCGCATCTGACCGACCCGAAGCACCGCCGAACCGAATCCTTCCCGAACGATCGACACAGGAGACGACCACCGATGTTCCCACCCCGTTCCACGATCCACGCTTCCACCTCCCCGCACGCCCGCCGCGCACGTCGCCTCATCACCGCGACCGCCGTCCTCGCCGTCGGAGCGCTCGCGCTCTCCGGGTGCGCCGGCGGATCCTCCGGTGCCACGACACTCGACAAGGACGCGAAGGTGAAACTCACCTTCTGGACCGGGCAGGCCGACGCCGCGCAGCAGATCCTCACCGGTCTCGTCGACGACTTCGAGAAGCTGCACCCCAACGTGACCATCGACGTGTCCTCTGGCGCGCCGTCCACGGAGGACCTCCTGCAGAAGCTCTCCGCGAGCTTCGCGGGTGGCAACTACCCCGACGTCTCGTATGCCTTCGGATCCTGGGCGAGCCGACTCGAGGCGTCCGGCCGCACCCTCGACATCACCGACCAGGTGGCCGAGCCCGACGTGAAGTGGGACGAGTTCTCCGAGGCGGCCCGCAAGACGGTGCAGCCGACCGGCGAGAAGACGATCGGCTTCCCCGCCGTGGTCGACAACATCTCCCTCCTCTACAACACGACCGTCTTCGACGCTGCCGGTGTCGACTACCCCACGGCCGACTGGACCTGGGACGACTTCCGTGAGGCGTCGAAGCAGCTCACCGACCCGGCGACGAACACCTACGGCTACGCGTACTCGGTGTCGGGCAGTGAGGAGACGACCTGGCAGTTCTGGCCGCACCTCTGGCAGAACGGTGGATCGATCATCTCCGACGACGCCAAGACGGCCGAGTTCGCCTCGGATGCGGGCGTCGACGCACTGACCTTCCTCCGCGACATGGCGGTCGAGGACAAGAGCGTCTACCTCGACCAGACCGACACGAAGTTCGGCGACCTCTTCGCCAGCGACCGAATCGGCATGATCACCTCTGGTCCGTGGCAGCTGTCGACCCTGCAGACGAAGGGCACGAAGTACGGCGTCACCGTCCTCCCCGGCACCGACGGCGACCACCAGACCGTCTCAGGCCCCGACGTCTGGGCGCTCTTCGACCACAAGGACAAGAACCGCGAGTACTGGGCGTACGAGTTCACGAAGTGGCTCACCGACTCGGAGCAGGACCTCAAGTGGAACGTCGCCTACGGCAACCTCCCGCTCCGCTCGAGCGAGATCGACACCCCCGAGTTCCAGGCGCAGGTGGCTCAGCTGCCCGGCCTCGACGTGATGGCCGAGAACGGCGTCAACGCCAAGCAGGCCCGTCCGACGGTGCCCGGCTACGTCGGCCTCTCGGAGGCGATCGGCAAGGCGATCTCCTCGGTGCTGCAGGGCCAGGGCGATCCGAAGCAGGCCCTCGAGGACGCCGCGAAGACCGCCGACGACGCGCTGGCGGAGGACTGATGTCCACGGTCGCCGGACGCGACATGCGTCCATCGACGGAGCCGAAACCGGAGCGCGCCGAGCGCGCTCCGGCCCGGCCCCGCAGTTCCGGACGACGGTTCCGCGACAGCCTCACCGGTTGGGGCTTCGTCGCCCCGGCGATGCTCATCGTGCTGGGCCTGTCGATCTTCCCCGCGATCTGGGCGTTCTTCCTGTCGCTCCAGAAGTGGGACGGGTTCAGCGAGCCGGAGCAGGTGGGGCTGGAGAACTACGCCAGCATGATCGGCAACGACGAGCTGCAGGCGGCCGTCGTCCACACCGTCGTCTACACGCTCCTCTTCGTCCCGGCGTCGCTCGGACTCGGACTCTTCCTCGCCGTCGCGCTCAACCGCCGGATCCGCTTCATCGGCGTCTACCGCACGGCGATCTTCGTCCCCTTCGTCGCCTCTGCCGCCGCGACCGGCATCCTCACGACCTACCTCTTCAACCCGCAGTTCGGCCTCCTCAACACCGTGTTCCGGTTCCTCGGACTCCCGGCGCAGGGCTGGCTCGAAGACCAGGGGCAGGCGATGGTCGTCATCACGATCATGTCGCTCTGGGGGCAGGCAGCCTTCACGACCGTCATCTACCTGGCGGCCTTGCAGGACATCCCCGCCGAACTGCTCGAGGCGGCACGGATCGACGGCGCGAACGCCTGGCAGTCGTTCTGGCGCATCACCTTCCCGCAGCTCGGGCCGGTCACCGTGTTCGTCGCCATCTGGCAGTTCATCCAGGCGATCCAGCTGTTCGACCTCGTGTACACCACCACCAGGGGCGGCCCGCTCGGCGCCACCCAGACGATCGTGTTCTACCTCTGGGACGCGGCGTTCAAGCAGTTGCAGTTCGGGTACGGCTCCGCGGTCGCCTACGGGCTGTTCGTGGTGACGCTCATCGCCACGATCGGTGTCGTCCTGTACTCCCGCCGTTCCAACGTGGAGGCATTCTGATGACCGTCCTGACCACCCCGCCACGCGGCGACGCCGCCACCGGCAAGTCATCCGTGACCGCCCCGCCCGCCGAACGACGCACGCGTCGGCGCTTCAGCCCCTGGCACCTCGTGCTCGCGCCGATCGCGATCATCTTCGCCATCCCGTTCGTGCAGATGTTCATCACCTCGGTGACGCCGGAGTCGGAGATCAACACCTATCCACCCCGGATCCTCCCCTCGCACATCACCTTCGACGGGTTCGCGAAGCTCTTCTCCGAGTCGAACATCCTGCTCTGGCTCGGCAACACCGTCATCGTGTCGACGGTCGCGGTCCTGTCCCACCTCGTGCTCTGCTCGCTCGCCGGCTACGGGTTCGCGCGCCTGAAGTTCCGCGGCAAGACGATGGGCTTCCTCATGATCGTCGCGACGATCATGATCCCGACGCAGCTGCTCATGATCCCGACCTACATCCTGTTCTCCCGGATCGGACTCATCGACAGCCTCGGGGCGGCGATCGTGCCGTGGCTGGCGTCCGCGTTCGGCATCTTCCTCATGCGGCAGTTCTTCCTGTCGCTCCCGGCGGAGCTCGAGGAGGCCGCGCTCATCGACGGCTGCACCCGCCTGCAGGTGTTCTTCCGGGTGATCCTGCCGCTCGCGAAGCCGGCGCTGGCGACGCTCGCGATCTTCACCCTGTTGGGTTCGTGGAACGACCTCGTCTGGCCGCTCATCGCGATCAACAACGACCAGGCCTTCACGCTGCAGCTCGGCATCACGAACTTCCAGGGCGCGCGCCGCACCGACTGGGCACTCCTCATGGCCGGCAACGTCGTCGCCACGCTCCCGCTGATCGTGTTCTTCCTCTTCGCCCAGAAGCAGTTCGTGGCGACCATGACCTTCTCAGGCCTCAAGGGGTAGGCACCGATCCCGGCGTGGCAGGATCACGTCCATCGCCGCGCGTCGAACGCTCGACCAACATCGATACACCGCAACTCCCCTTCATCACCTCGACCCACCCCAGGAGCAACCCGTGTCCATCACCACCATCGTCGGTTCGGAAGCCACCGTCCGCGAGATCACACAGCAGCCCGACGTCTGGCTCGAGGCGTCGACGGGTATCGCCGCCCGACGCGAGGAGATCGACGCGTTCCTCGCACCGCTCCTCGCCCGACCCGAGCTGCGCATCGTCCTGACCGGGGCGGGGACCTCGGCATTCATCGGCGAGATCGCGGCACCGGCCCTGACCCGGACGCTCCGTCGCCGGATCGACGCGGTCGCGACCACCGACATCGTCTCCAACCCGCAGGAGTCGTTCGCCGAGGACGTCCCGCTGCTCCTCGTGTCGTTCGCCCGCTCCGGCAACAGCCCGGAGAGCGTGGCCGCGACGGAACTCGCCGACCAGTCGCTCGCCGAGGTGTACCACCTGGTGATCACGTGCGACGAGACCGGCGAGCTGTACCGACGCCACCACGACCGCGCCTCGTCGCTCACCGTCCTCATGCCCCTGCGGTCGAACGACGAGGGCTTCGCGATGACGTCGAGCTTCAGCTCGATGCTGCTCTCGGTCCTCCTCATCCTCGGCGGCGCGGACGACGCCGCGGTGCAGGCGCTCGCGGCCGGAGCGACGACGATCCTCGACCAGCGCGAGGTGGACATCCGCGCGCTCGCCAACGAAGGGTGCGAACGCGTCGTCTACATCGGCAGCGGCCCGCTCACCGGTCTGGCCCGCGAGTCGGCGCTCAAGTTGCTCGAGCTGACCGCCGGACGGATCGTCACCTACTACGACTCGGCGCTCGGGTTCCGTCACGGACCGAAGGCGGTCGTCGACGACAGCACGCTCGTCGTCGTCTACCTGTCGTCCGATCCGTACACGCGACGCTACGACCTCGACATCGTCGCCGAACTGCGCGCCACGCTGTCGCCGGAGCGCGTGATCGCGATCTCCTCGGAGCCGGTCGCCGACGCCACGGCGTACGACTGGGTGCTGCCCGAGCTCGCCGGCCTCGACGACGCGCAGCTCGCGATCGGCTACGTGCTCGTCGCGCAGCTGCTCGGCCTGTCCTACTCGCTCCAGCTCGGTGCGACCCCGGACAACCCGTTCCCGAGCGGCACGGTGAACCGCGTCGTGCAGGGCGTGCGGATCCACGAGTTCGACGGCGTCGACGACGCTCGGAGTGTCGCCGCTCAGCTGCAGGAGCAGTAGTCGTGGCGCGGTACCTCGGCGTCGACGGTGGCGGGTCGAAGACGGCCTTCGTGCTGCTCGACGACGCCGGACGGGTGCTCGCGGAAGCGAGGACGGCGAGCTGCTACTACTTCGACGAGGGGATCGAGCTGGTCGGTCGCATCCTCACCGAGGGTGTCTCGGAAGTGTGCCGGCAGGCGGGTGTCACGACCGCCGACATCGATCAGGCCTTCTTCGGTCTGCCCGGGTACGGCGAGGTGAGTTCCGACATCGTCCACCTCGATGCGCTGCCGCGCGACGTGCTCGGACATGACCGGTTCTCCTGCGACAACGACATGGTGTGCGGGTGGGCCGGATCGCTCGGCGCCGTCGACGGGATCAACGTGATCAGCGGCACGGGCTCGATGACGTACGGCGAGCGCCGTGGCCGCGGGCACCGGGTCGGCGGCTGGAGCGAGCTGTTCGGCGACGAGGGCTCGGCGTACTGGATCGCCGCTCGAGGCTTGAACGCGTTCACGCGGATGAGCGACGGCCGCCTGCCGCGCGGTCCGCTCGTCGACCTCGTGCGGGCGAGGGTCGGGATCACGAGCGACCTCGATGTGATCGACGTCGTCATGAACCGCTGGAAGGGTCAGCGTGGCCGGATCGCGGATCTCGCGAAGACGGTCGTCGCTGCGGCCGAGCAGGGCGACGAGGTCGCGGCGCGGATCCTGGCCGACGCGAGCGGGGAGCTGGCCGAGATCGTCGAGGCGACCCGCGTGGAGCTCGGTTTCAGCGGCGACGAGGTCGTTCCGGTGTCGTACTCGGGCGGGGTGTTCTCCGCTGAGCCGGTGCGGTCGGGTTTCGAGCAGGCCATCGCGGCACTGCCCGCCCGGTACGAACTCCGGACCCCGCTCTTGGGTCCGGCGATCGGCGCCGCGCTGTACGCCGCGAAGCGCGCCGGGTCACCGCTCTCGCCCCAGGCGCTCGAGGTGCTGCGCTCCCGGTAGCCCGCTCCTCCGCCCGCCGTCGCCTTGGGCCAGCGCGGTGCGCTGACGCGACCGCGGGCCTGACGCGTGAGCGCGGGTCTCCGGAGGGTCGCGCTCGCGCGCGCGGGGTGCGGTCACACCGGTTGTGCAGCAGCCACGCCGGTTGTGCAGCGGCCACGCCGGTTGTGCAGCGGCCACGCCGGGTACACCACCCTGGCGTCAGCGCACCGCGCTGACAGCTTCCCGGGGTCGGGCACTTGACCCTCACGCGGCGTGAGGCTTTAGCGTCGTCACCATGACGATCACGATCCTCGACACCGCCAGCGGCATGCGTTCCGTCCTCGACGCACCGGAAGCCGAACGACCAGCGCGACTCCGCGCCATGCTCGAGCCCGTCGCCGACATGTACCGGTACTTCCCGGGCGAGGTCGACCTGCTCGCCATGCACTCGATGGGCTCGGGTTTCCCGATCGATCGGAGCCGGGACCGGGTCGTCGACGCCCTCGACCGGCTCGTCGCGACGGATGCGTGGGGACGGATCTCGCGGGCACTCGACGCGGCGGTCGCCACCCAGCTCGACGCAGTCCCTGCCCTCGTCATCCCCGACATCACCGTCCTGCTCGTCCTCGGCGACCCCGACGACACCTACTTCATGGAGTCGATCCGCGGATTCATCGGCAACGGCAGCGCGACCGGGTTCATCTCGCTCATCCTCTGGCCGACGCAGGAGAACCTCGCGCGCCTCGAGGCGGCCGCCGTCCACGAGCTCAACCACAACCTGCGATACGCGCCGGGTGGGGTGGTGTGGGATCCCGCGACCGTCGTGGTCGGCGAGCAGGTGGTGTCGGAGGGGCTCGCGGACGCGTTCGCCCGGCAGATGCACGGACCGTCCGGCTACACGCCGATCGGTGTCGCTCACCTCGACGACGACGCGGTGTTCGACCGGGTCGTCGAGGGTCTCGACGTCGGAGGGATGCAGCACTTCGTCTCGTGGGTGCACGGTGACGAAGCCGCGCTGCGGTACGGGGGCGAGCCGGTCGGTTTGCCGATGGGTGCCGGGTACGCAGCGGGCAACCGTCTCGTCGACGCCTACCTGTCGGCGACGGGGACGAACGCCGCGGAGGCGCTGCACGTTCCGAGCGCGACGATCATCGAGGTGGCACTCCGCGAGCTGGGCTGAGGCGGCTCACCCTCACTCCCAGACGGCGGTCTCGGGGTCCACGCCGTGGCTGCGCGCGTTCGCGTCGATGACCTGCGAGAGCCACGCGGCGAGGCCTGGTTCGATCCGATCGTAGGTGTCGGCCATGCCGCGCTCCGTGAGGGCGAGGCGACCGATGATCACGTGCATGGACGGCGTGCAGTGGAAGTACTCGCTGAGGGCGGCGCGATGCCGTTCGGCGAGGGTGTTCGCTGTCTCGCTCGCGGCGAGGACACCGGCGCGTTTGGCCTCGGCGAGTTCGTCGACCAGGTCACGCATGGGCCCGACCAGCGCCCGCCAGTCGTCCGGCGTGCGGGTCGCGGACCGTTCGGCGTACTCAGCCCACTGTGCGGAGTCGCCCCAGCGGGCGCGCGCGGTCTCAGCCATCGTGGGGTTCCAGTCGTCGCCGAACACCGCCTGGCGCTCCTCCTCGGGGACGAGCACGCCGACCTCGTCGGCTTCGAGCAGGCGGTCGACGGATCGGGCGACGGCTTCGAGTCGTTTGATGGTGTCGTCGAGTTCGCGGCGGCGCTGCGTGAGCTCCGCGCGTCGTTCGGCGGCAGGCGCACTGAGGAGGGTGGGGATGCGAGCGAGCGGGACCCCGAGGTCGCGGAGGAGCACGACGCGGCGAAGCCGGGCGATGTCGACGGGCAGGTACGAGCGGTAGCCGCTGTCCGTCCTCCCGGAAGGTATCGCGACCCCGAGTTCATCCCAGTGGTGCAGCGTCCGCACACTGACCCCGATCTCGGCCGCCGCCCGACCGACGGTCACGCCGCCCTCGGCCCTCCCGTGCTCGTCCATCCACCCAGCATCGCACCCGGGCCCGACCTGCGTGCGCTGCCTGCTGCCAGCGCGGTGTGCTGACGCGAATGGACCCGACCCGGCGTGGGCGCACCCCACACCCGCGAGCGCACCCCTCCGGAGACCCGCTCCCACGCGCCAGACCCGCGCTCAGCCCCAGCGCACCGCGCTGACACCGGTGCCGAACCCGCCAGCGC
>NZ_JACYTW010000049.1:0-32030 GCF_014841395.1 Plantibacter sp. CFBP 13570
GCCTCGGCAGCGGCCGCGCTCCCGGCTGTCAGGGCGGTGGTGCCGACGATGGCGACCGCCAGGAGGCCGGCGGCGAGACCGCCCCGCCGCAGGACGGCGGCACCTCCATCCGGTGTCGATCGGTCGGGTCGTCTCGTCGCTCGTCGCATGCTGCGGCGTCCTTTCACGTCATCGTGGGGTGCTGCGTTTGGATCGGTCCCTGAGCCTGTCGAAGGGCGGGAAGCGGTTCGGTGGCCCTTCGACAAGCTCAGGGACCGGGGTTGAGGTCAGGGACCGGGGTGGTGCGGTCGGCGCCGCGTCTGTGCGGGCGACGCCGACCGGATCGTGGGCGGCTAGAACTCGGTCGGGCCGAGCGAAGGGCGGGCGAGGAAGGAGAGCGTCGGCGTCGTGAGCGCATGGAACTCGAACACCGTGAAGCGGTTCTCCCCGGCACGGAGCTGGCCGCCCGGGACGTACAGCGTGTGCTGCGGCCCTCGCGACCAGTAGCGGCCGAGCAGGAAGCCGTTCACCCAGACGAGCCCCTTGCCCCAGGCCGCGGTGTCGAGGAACAGGTCGGTGGGCGCGTCGAGCGTGACGGTGGCGGTGAGCAGGACCGGCCCGGCACCGCTGATCGTGGCGCCGGACGTCCGCGTGGCTGCGGCGTCCACGACGGCGTCGAGGCGGTCGAGGGCCACGGGCGCGATGCCCCACGACGTGAGTTCCACGTCGTCGAGCGACACGGGCCCGATGATCCCCTTCGGCTCCCCCAGGCGCTTGCCGTAGTTCACGCGGCCCTGGTTCTCGAGGAGGAGTTCGAGCGTCTCACCCGCCGGGATCACGATCGACCGCTCCTTGAACTCGCGGGTGAGCGCGCCGACCGGCACGCCGTCGACGGAGACGACCACGCGGTCGCGCACCTCGGCGAACCGGAGCACCCCGCCGCGTCCACCGAGCGACGCCCGGTATCGCGCCAGACCGCTGAACGCTCCGAGTTCGTCCATCGTGGGGATCCGGTCGAACGCCTGGAGCGGCGCGATCTCGTCGGCCACGTCCGCGAACGGGACCTCCTGCTCGAAGGACGCGGTGAACGCCGGGGCGTCCGTCGCCGCCGGTGGGATCTCCGTCGGTACCTCGGCGTACTTCGCGATCACGTCGCGGAAGGCGAAGAATTTCTCCGTCGGGTGGCCGGCCTCGTCGAGGGGCGCGTCGTAGTCGTAGGAGGTGACGTGCGAGCGGTACTGCCCCTTGTCGTTCGCGCCACCGGTGAACCCGAAGTTCGTGCCGCCGTGGAACATGTAGATGTTCACGGACGCGCCCGCCGCGAGGAGGGCGTCGAGGTCCGCCGCCGTCTCCGCGATAGGCGTCGTGTGGTGGTGCTCGCCCCAGTGGTCGAACCAGCCGTCCCAGAACTCCGAGCACATGAGCGGCCCGGTCGGCTGGTGTTCCCGCAGGGTCGCGAGGCGTTCGAGCGAGCGGCTGCCGAAGGAGCCGGTCTTGTGGAGTTCGGGGATGCTGCCGTCCTCGAGCATCTGGGCCGTGGGCTGATCGACGGTCGTCAGCGGCACCGTGATGCCGAGCTCGCGGGTCCAGTCGGTCAGCGTGCGGAGGTAGTCGTGGTCGTCGCCGTAGGCGCCGTACTCGTTCTCGACCTGCACGAGGATGACGGGACCGCCGCGGTCGATCTGCAGCGGGGCGACGATCGGCAGCAGCGCCTCGAAGTACTCGCGGACGGCGGCCAGGTAGCGAGGCTCGCTGCGACGGAGGCCGAGCTCGGGGTCGTGCAGCAGCCAGCCGGGAAGGCCGCCGTTGTCCCACTCGGCGCAGATGTAGGGGCCGGGACGCACGATCGCGTACATGCCGGCGTCGGCGACGAGGCCGAGGAAGCGTTCGAGGTCGTTCACGCCCGTGGTGTCGAACACGCCGCGCTCGGGGCTGTGCTGGTTCCACGCGACGTAGGTCTCGATGGTGTTGAGGCCCATGAGCTTCGCCTTCGCGATGCGGTCCGCCCACTGCTCGGGGTGCACCCGGAAGTAGTGGAGGGCTCCGGAGAGGATCCGGAACGGCTGACCGTCGAGCAGGAAGTCGTCGGCGCCGATGGAGAAGGTGGGCATGCTGGGGCTCCGTGATGAAGGGGTGCGGATGGAGCGACCACGGCCGGCCGGAGCGGATCCCGGAGGACCCTCCGACCGGCCGCGGTCGATGGTGCTGGTGCTGCAGGTGCCGTTCGGCTACTTGTCGGTGACCGTGAAGCCCTGCGTGTTGCCGTACTCGACGAGCTGCTTCTGCCAGTCGGCGAGGCCGTCGTTCAGGTCGGCCTTGTTCGCGTAGGACTGTCCGACGGTGTCGGCGAAGATGCTGTTCGCGTAGACCTGGTACGGCAGGTACTGCCACCCGGTCGACACGTCCTTCGCGCCCTGCACGAGGACCTCGTTGATCTTCTGGCCACCGAAGTACTCGGGAGCCGCGGAGAGGAACTCGTCGGAGTTCAGGTCGGCGGTCGTCGCCGGGAAGCCACCGTTGTCGAGGAAGACCTTGACGCTGTCCTCGTCATTGTTCAGCCACTTGAGGAAGCCCGCGGCGAGCGCCGGGTTCTTGCTCTGCTTCAGCACGACCTGGCCACCGCCACCGTTCTCGGCGTTGGCGGGCTTGCCGTCGTAGGTCGGGATCGGGGCGACGCGCCACTGGCCGGAGCCCTCGGCGACGGACGACTCGAGCACGCCGGGCATCCAGGCGCCCGCGATGAGCGTCGCGATGCTGCCGTTGCCGAGCGACTTGTACCAGTCGTCGCTCCACCCGGGGACGTCGGAGAGCAGGCCGCCTTCGACGAGCGGGTTCCAGGTGTCGGCCCACTTCTTGGCGCCCTCGTCGGCGAGGTTGACACTCACCTTGGTGCCGTCGGCGGTGAACGGATGTCCACCGGCCTGCCAGATCATGCTGGTCGCGAAGCCGGAGTCACCGGAGTCGTTGGTGATGTACTTCGACGGATCGGCCGTGTGCAGCTGTGCGGCTGCCGCGACGTACTCGTCCCACGTGGTCGGCACGGCGATGCCGTACTGGTCGAACACCGTCTTGTTGTAGAACATGGCCATGGGGCCGGAGTCCTGCGGGAGGGCGTAGAGGCCGTCGCCGATGTTGACGGAGCTCCACGGGCCGGGGCTGTAGTCGTCCTTCAGGTCGCCGAAGCCGTAGGCGTTGAGGTCGACGAGGGAGTCGCTGAGCGCGAACTGCGGGATGGCGTAGTACTCGACCTGCGCGACGTCGGGGGCACCCTTACCGGCCTTGATCGCGTTCTGCAGCTTCGTGTACTCGGTGGTGTTGGTGCCGGCGTTGACGAGGTTGACCTTGACCTTGGGGTAGGCCTTCTCGAACGCGGCGACCTGCGCCTCGGCGGAGGGCGTCCAGGACCAGTAGGTGATCTCGCCACCGGCTTCGAGGGCGGATTCGATGTCCTTGGCGTCGCCAGAGGCGGTGCTGCCGCCGCCGGACGAGCAGGCGACGAGCGAGGCTCCGATCATCGCGGACGCGACGGCCGCCGTGGCCGCGCGGCGCAGAACCGTGCGAGACGGTGAGATGCGCTTCATGGGTGTTTCCTTTCACTGCGTTGGGAGGAGGAGGTGATGCCCCGGTCCCTGAGCCTGTCGAAGGGCGGAGGTGGTGCCCTTCGACAAGCTCAGGGACCGGTTGGTGATGCGGGTGGTGCGGGTTGGGAACGGCGGGGATCAGCCCTTGACGCTGCCGGCGCTGAGGCCCGACTGCCAGAAGCGCTGCAGGAAGAGGAACGCGACGACGATCGGGACGATGGTCAGGAGCGATCCGGTGATCACGAGGTTGAAGATCGGCTGCGCGGCGACACCGGTGGCCTGGGCGCTCCACTGGCTGAGACCGACGGTGAGCGGATACCAGGTGGGCTCCGACAGCATGATGAGCGGCAGGAAGTAGTTGTTCCAGGTCGCGACGATCGCGAAGAGGAGCACCGTGACGATGCCGGGGCCGAGGAGTCGCAACGAGATCGTGAAGAAGGTGCGGAACTCCCCCGCGCCGTCCATGCGGGCGGCCTCGAGCAGCTCGGTCGGGACCGCGTCCACCGCGTACGTCCAGATGAGGTACAGGCCGAAGGGACTGACGAGCGAGGGCAGGATGACCGCCCACGGCGTGTTCGTCAGGCCGAGCTGGCTGAACATCAGGAACGTCGGGACGGCGAGCGCTGTGCCCGGCACCGCGATGGAGCCGAGGATGATCGCGAACACGGCGCGCTTGCCCGGGAACCGGAACTTGGCGAGGCCGTAGCCGCCGATCGTCGCGAGGAGCGTCGCCCCACCGGCACCGACCACCACGTAGAGCAGTGTGTTGCCGAACCAGCCGACGAACTGCCCGTCGCGGTAGGTGAGCGTGTCGACGATGTTCTGCCAGAGGTTGAACCCGCCGTCGCCGAACCAGAGGCCGAAGGAGGAGAAGAGGTCGGGCTGGGACTTCGTCGCGTTGATGACGAGCCACAGGATCGGGACGACCGAGTAGATGAGGAAGACGGCCATGACGATCGTGAGGACGATCGAGCGCTTGCGGCGCGGGTCGTGGCGCTTCCGGGTGGGCCGGTCGAAGGCACGCGGGTTGCGGGCGGTCCGGGTCGACACGGTCTGCGGGCGGACGGTCGGGTTCGAGACGGTGGCCATCAGCTGTTCTCCTGTCGGGAGCCGCGCACCTGCACGACGTAGGCGATGACGGCGGTGATGACGCCCATGATGATCGCGACCGTCGCCGCGAGGTTGAACTGCTGACCGGCGAAGGACAGGTTGTAGGCGTACATGTTCGGGGTGAAGTTGCTCGTGATCACGTTGGGCGCGAGGTTCTTCAGCAGGTTCGGCTCGTTGAAGAGCTGGAACGACCCGATGACGGAGAAGATCGTGGCGATGACGAGCGCTCCGCGGAGGGCGGGGATCTTGATGCTGAAGACGGTGCGGAACTGTCCGGCCCCGTCGATCTCGGCCGCCTCGTAGATCTCACCGGGCACGACGCGGAGGGCGGCGTAGAAGATGAGCATGTTGTAGCCCATGAACTCCCACGTCACGATGTTGCCGATGGACGCGAGGACGGCCTGGGAGCTGAACGGCTCGAGGATCTGGGCACCGACGAGGTCGTTGAAGCTGCCGGCGAGACCGAACTGGTCGCCGTAGATGAAGCCCCAGATGAGCGCCGCGACGACGCCCGGGACGGCGTACGGCAGGAAGAGCGCGATACGGAAGAAGGCGGCGCCGTGGAGCCTGGCGCTGTCGAGCGCGAGTGCGGCGGTGAGCGACAGGGCGAGCATGATCGGCACCTGCACGACGAAGAACAGTGCGACGCGACCGAACGGCTCCCAGAACTTCGGGTCCTGGAGCACCTGGGCGTAGTTCTCGAAACCGACGAAGGCGTTGCCGCCGATGAGCTTCTCTTGGAAGAAGCTGAGGTACAGCGCGTAGACGAGGGGCGCGATGATCATCAGCGCGAAGACGATCATGAAGGGGGCGATGAACGCCCAGCCCTTCCAATCCCGGCGGTCGCGTCGGTGGACACGGACCGCTGGTGGCCGGCCGGTGCGAGCGGTCGTAGTGGTCATGGGCAGCTTCCTTGCTGGGATTCGGGCGGAACCGTCGTGCGGTGGAGCCGTGCGGGGGAGGGATCGCGGTGGATGTTTACGTCAACATCTGATCGGTACCATAGCATGTTCACGTCAACATGCAAGGATGGATGCGACGATAGGGAGACCATGACGGACACCACCCGGAGAGCGCCTGGCCGCGCCAGGCGAGCACCGTCGATGGCGGACGTCGCGGCGCACGCCGGCGTCTCCTCCCAGACCGTCTCCCGTGTCGCGAACGGGCTGACCAACGTGGACGACGGCACCCGCGACCGCGTGCTCGAGGCGATGACCGAGCTCGGCTACCGCCCGAACAAGGCCGCGCGGGCGCTGCGATCGGGGCGCACCCGCAGCATCGGGATCACGATGTTCACGCTCTCCTCCTACGGCAACATGCGCACGCTCGACGCGATCACGGTCCAGGCCGCGCGGGCCGGATACTCGGTCACGGTCGTCCCCGTCGAGTACCCGACGCAACGCGACGTCGCGGTCGCCCTCGACAGCCTCCGCGAGCAGGACGTCGACGGACTCATCATCGTCATCGAGTCGCACATCGTCGACGGCGCGGACGTCGAACTCCCCTCCGGCCTGCCCGTCGTCGTCATCGACTCCGCGGCTCGCACCGACTACCCGGTGGTGGACAACGATCAGGCGCAGGGCGCGGCACTCGCCACCCAGCACCTCCTCGACCTTGGACACCAGGGCGTCTGGCACATCGCCGGCCCCCGCACGTCGTACTCGGCGGCCCGTCGCGAGCAGAGCTGGGCCGACACGCTGCGCGAGGCCGGGATCACGCCGCCGCCCGCGTTCCGTGGCGACTGGTCGACGACCTCGGGGTACGAGATCGGCCTCGAGATCGCCGAGCGCCCGGAGATCACGGCCGTGTTCGCCTCGAACGACCAGATGGCGCTCGGGCTCCTCCGTGCCCTGCACGAGCGCGGGCGTGCCGTGCCGGAGTCGATCAGCGTCGTCGGCTTCGACGACACCCCGGAGTCGGACTCGTTCTGGCCGCCGCTCACGACGGTGCACCAGGACTTCGACGAGATCGGACGCCGGGCGATCACCACGCTCCTCCGCGAGATCGAGGAGGGCCCGCAGCTCTCCACCGAGCCCCTCACGCCGACGTCCCTCGTCGTCCGCGCGAGCACGGCTTCCCCGCCCGCGCGCTGAGGCGAGCGAGACACTCCACGCGGTCATTGAGCCTGTCGAAATGCCCACGGCGACACCTCGACCAGCTCGGCGAACGAAGCCCCGGTCATTGAGCCTGTCGAAATGCCAGCTCCGCACTTCGACAGGCTCAGTGACCGGCGTAGGGGCCCCAGTGACCGGCGTAGGGGTCCCAGTGACCTGCGCAGGGGCCTCAGCCGGAACGGACCGGAATGGGGCCGCAATGACCGGACCCGCCTTGACACCCGAGCGAGGGGTCGCCCATACTCGTCGGAAATGTTGACGTGAACACGGGGGTTCGACGCCGCCGAATGTTCACGTGAACATCCCCTGCACCACGGCCTCCAACGAAGGAACCACCGATGACACTGCCGTCACCAGTCCGCCGACGAACGATCGGAGCGACCGTCGCCGTCGCCCTCGGCATCGCCGCGATCGCCCCAGCACTCGCCACCGTGGAGGCCGCACCTGCGGCCGCCGCGGAGAGCACTCCCCTCACCATCACCCCCAACCCGGCTTACCAGAACGAGGCGTTCGAAGGCTGGGGCACGAGCCTCGTCTGGTTCGCCAACGCCACAGGCGATTACCCGGCGGACGTCCGTCAGGACCTCTTCGACAAGGTGTTCGGTGAGGACGGTCTCAACCTCAACATCGCCCGCTACAACATCGGTGGCGGCAACGCCAGCGACGTCCCGCCCTACCTGCGGGCCGGCGGCGCGGTCGACGGCTGGTGGAACCCGGACCCCGCCACGAGCGACGCCGACGGCCCCATCACCTCCGACTACGCCGACCGCGACCGCTACGCCGCCGCCTGGGACGCCGACGACCCGGCCTCCTACGACTTCGACGCCGATGAGACCCAGCGCTGGTGGCTCACGGCGCTCAAGGACAAGATCACCAAGTGGGAGGCGTTCAGCAACTCCCCGCCCTACTTCATGACCGAGAGCGGCTACGCCTCAGGCAACTTCAACGCCGCCGACGAGCAGCTGAAGCCGGAGAGCGTCGACGACTTCGTCGCCTACCTCACCACCGTCGTCGACCATCTCGAGGCCGACACCGGTATCGACTTCGACACCATCGACCCCTTCAACGAGCCGAACACGAACTACTGGGGCACCCAGATCGACGAGGCCACCGGTTGGCCGAAGGGCGGACGCCAGGAGGGTGCGCACATCGGCCCGGCCATGCAGGACGCCGTCATCAAGGCCCTCGCCGAGCGCCTCGCCGCCGAGGGCACCTCGACCGAGGCCGCCATCGCGGCCATGGACGAGACGAACCCGGGCATCTTCGCGACCAACTGGAACGGCTGGTCGCAGACCGCCAAGGACCTCGTCACGCAGCTCAACGTCCACAGCTACGGCCAGGGCGGCAGCGTCGTCGCGCGCGACATCGCGAAGACCGCCGGCAAGCCGCTGTGGATGAGCGAGGTCGAGGGCAACTGGGACTCCAGCGGCAAGCACAACCTCACGAACATCGACAACGGCATCGGTATGGCGACGCACCTCATCGACGACCTCCGCAACCTGGAGTCGACCGCGTGGGTGCTCTGGCAGCCCGTCGAGGACCTCTACAACATGGAGAAGGTCGAGAAGCTCAACTGGGGCAGCGTCCTCATCGACTTCGACTGCAACGCGGAGGGCGACTCCGAGCGACGCATCGCCGACGGCGACGCCGACCCGAGCTGCTCGGTGAAGACGAACGCGAAGTACAACACGCTCCGCAACTTCACCCACTACGTGCAGCCCGGTGACCGCCTCATCCCGTCCACCGACACGCAGACCACCACGGCGCTCCGTGCCGACGGCACCGGTGCGACCCTCGTGCACGCCAACCCGTCGACCTCCGCTCGGACGATCACCATCGACCTGTCGAAGTTCGCGGACATCGCTCCCGGCGCGACGGTCACGCCGATCGTGACGACGGAGTCCCCCGCGGACGACGTCACCGCCAACGCACTCGTGCAGGGCGACGCCGTGTCGATCGACCCGGTGACCAAGCAGGCGACGCTCACCGTCCCGGCGAAGTCGGTCACCACCTTCCTCGTCGACGGCGCGACCGGTGTCGCAGCCGACGCGGCACCGTTCCAGGACGGACACGCCTACCAGCTCGTCGGCAAGCAGAGCGCGAAGGCGTTCACCGCATCCACCACGACCGGGACCGTCCCGGCCGGCACGATCACCCCGCGTGCCTCCGATGCCACGACCGGTGCCGCACAGGTGTGGACCACCGAGCTCCTCTCGGGTGGCGGCACGAACACCGACCGCTACGCCGTCCGCAGCTCGTCCGGGGCACTCCTCTCCGCGAACTCCGCCGGCACCTCGCTCGTCGCTGCGACGCGGGAACAGGCTGCGGCCGACCCCTCGCTGCAGTGGATCCCGACGACGACCAACGGCTCCGAATGGAGCCTCGTGAACGTCGGCACCAGCCAGGCCCTCGAGGTGGGCGGGCAGTCCACCACCACGGGCGCCGCCGTCGGCGTCTACCAGTCGAACAACGGCGCGAACCAGACCTGGAACTTCGTCGACACCGCCCTCACGGGGGTGCAGCCGGTCACGCTGCAGACCGTCGCCGGTGTTCCGGCGGCGCTGCCCGCGACCGTGGTCCCGCTGTACGGCGCGGTCCAGGGCGCTCAGGTGCCGGTCACGTGGGACACCTTGGCCGTGGACTGGAACACGCCGGGCACGATCGTCGTGAACGGTTCGGGCACCGACGGGTGGGGTGCGGCGTTCACCGCGCAGGCCACCGTCGACATCGGCGGCTTCACGACTACCGAGCCGGTCTCCCTGACGGTCGCCGCGGGGTCCCCGGCGAGCGCCGTCATCGCTGCGTCACCCACCACGGTCCCGGCGCAGATCGGCGCGAGCACCAACCGCTTCGACACGGCCGTCACGTGGAACTTCAGCACCCTCGACGACGCCGACCTCGCCGACACCGGTGTGGTGCAGGTGCGCGGCGCGGCTGCGTCGAACGACCCGGCCGCGGCACCGATCGACGCACTCCTGTCGATCATCGTCACGGCGCCCGGCGAGCGGAACATCGCGCCGGACGCCACGACCGTCGCGAGCGCGACGTCCACCGAGTCCGGCTACCCCGCGAGCAACACGAAGAACGGTGTGCGGAACGACAAGGGCTGGTCGAACTGGCGCTCGTCGAACAAGCCGGCGAGCGACACCCTGAGCTACGAGCTCGGCGGTGAGCACACGATCGAGCACGTCACCTTCTACGCCTACAAGGACGGGAGCACCAACAGCTGGCCGAGCGCTTTGACCGTGCAGGTCCGCGACGCCGACGGCGCGTGGATCGACGCTCCGGGTGGGGCGGTCGCCGTGCCGGTCCCGACCGATGGGACGGCGCCGATCGTCGACGTCGACCTCGGTGGCGTCCGTACGAGTGCGGTCCGTGTCGTGATGACGGCGTACGCGAACACCCACCTGGTCGTCTCGGAGGTCGAGATCTACGCGCTCGCACCCTCGGTCGCGACCGAGGCGAGCCTCGCCGCGCTGCGGGTGAACGGCACGCCGGTCGAGGGCTTCGATGCAGGCGTCCTCGAGTACGAGGTGCCGCTGGCAGGGTCCGCCGACCCGGTGGTCGACGCCATCCCGGCCGACCGCGACGCGACGGTGACGATCGAGCCGCTCGAAGCAGCACCCGCGGCTGCGGCCCGTGCTGCGGCTGACGCGACCGACGGTGTCGTCATCACGGTGACGGCGGCCGACGGGGTGACCACGCAGTCGACGACCATCACCTTCGCCCGGACGGCGGTCGCGACCGCGACGCTGTCGAGCGTGGCCCGCGAGGGTGTCCCGACGACCGCGGCAGTCGTCGTGGACCCGGAGGACGCGGCGGTGGTCTACGCCTGGCTGCTCGACGACGAGGTCGTGGACGGTGCCGACACGGCGACGTTCACGCCGCCCGCCGGCAGTGCGGGTGCCGCGCTCGCGGTGCGGGTCACGGTCTCGGCCGATGGCTTCGCGCCGGTCGAGACGACGTCCACGCCGGTGACGGTGCTCGCCGCCGCGGTGGACCCGGGGACCGATCCCGGCACCGACCCGGGGACGAATCCCGGGACCGGTCCCGGCACGGGCTCCGGTGATGGCGCGGTCGGTGGCGGTGACGGCACGAGCTCCCCCTCGGGCGGTTCGGCCGCCGGAACCGACTCGCTGTCGCGCACCGGTGTGGATGTGTCGAGCATCGGGCTCGTCGCGCTGCTCCTCGGCCTCGTCGGCTTCGCCTCGGTGCTGCTCGCGCGTCGCCGCCGCTCCGCCGAGTAGGTCACTGCTGATGAACCCCGTCACCCGTCGTCGCGGGTGGCGGGGTTCGTCGCGTGTCGGCAGACGCGCGGTTCCCCGAGGACACTTCGACAAGCTCAGTGACCGGAACGGTTCCACGCTCGACACGAAACGGTTCCCCGAGGACACTTCGACAAGCTCAGTGACCGGAACGGTTCCACGCTCCCTGAGCCTGTCGAAGGGCCCACGAGTAACCACGCACGACACGAAACGGTTCCCCGAAGACACTTCGACAAGCTCAGTGACCGGAGCCCTTCCCGCGGAGAGACCCGCTCCCTGAGCCTGTTGAAGGGCCCACGAGGAAACCCCGCCGTCCGAGATGACTCGGGCGGCGGGGCTTCGTGGTGCAGGGTGACTACTCGGCGTCGAGGTCCGTCTCGAGGAGACCGGCGAGCTCGGCGAGCGCCTCGTCGGCACCCTCGCCCTCAGCGCGGAGGGTGACGACGTCGCCGTTGGTGGCGCCGAGGCTCATGATCGTGAGGATGCTCGAGGCGTCGAGCGGGCCCGAGTCGCCGAGCTCGATCGTGACGGGCACCGGCTGGCGCTTGACCGTCTCGATGAAGAGCTTGGCGGGGCGGGCGTGCAGCCCGACGCGGCTGGCGATGGTGGCTTGGCGTTCGGCCATGATGATGCTCCTTCTGCGGTTCGGTTGGTGCCGGCCGGACCAGTGGATCAGGTCAGGCTGTGGATCGGACGGGTACGGATCAGACGGTCGCGGGTGCCGTGGCGACCGCCGGGGCTGCCTTGTCGACACCCTCCACCGGACGACGACGGGCGAACCGCTTCAGCAGGATGACCGCGATCGCGGTGATGACGGTTCCGACGGCGACCGACAGGATGAACATCCCGATGTTCCCGATGGCGAAGAACACGAAGATGCCACCGTGCGGTGCCTGCGAGGTGACGCCGGTCGCCATGATGAGCGCGCCGGTGGCGGCACCACCGAGGATCGACGCGGGGATGACGCGGAACAGGTCGGCCGCGGCGAACGGGATCGCACCCTCGCTGATGAACGCGGCACCGAGCAGCCAGGCTGCCTTGCCGTTCTCCCGCTCGACCGCGGTGAACGAACGACGGCTGAGGACGGTCGAGGCGAGTGCCATCGCGAGCGGCGGCACCATGCCGGCGGCCATCACGGCGGCCATGATCTGCCACGGTGCCTGGTTGGCGAGCGTTCCCGCACCGAGACCGGCGACGGCGAACGAGTACGCGACCTTGTTGACGGGGCCACCGAGGTCGAACGCCATCATCGTGCCGAGGATCACGCCGAGCAGGATCGCGGAGACACCGGTGAGGCCGGAGAGCCAGGAGTTGAGCCCGCCCATGAGTGCGGCGATCGGGCCGCCGAGGACGAGGATCATGAGGCCGGACGCGACGATCGAGCCGATCAGCGGGATGATCACGACGGGCATCAGCCCACGCAGCCACCGCGGCACGTTCAGGCGACCGAGGCCGTAGGCGACACCACCGGCGAGCAGACCACCGACGAGTCCACCGAGGAAGCCGGCGCTCATGAGGAGGGCGACGGCACCGGCGACGAACCCGGGCGCGATGCCCGGTCGGTCGGCGATGGCGTAGGCGATGTAGCCGGCGAGGGCCGGGACGAGGAACGCCATCGAGGCGTTGCCGATGGAGAATGCGACGGCACCGAGGTAGGCACCGAGTCCGCCGGCCGGCAGGTTGACGAGGCTGTTCTCGACGATGATCTTGCCGGCGTTCTCGGTGATGTTGTATCCACCGAGGAGGAAGCCGAGGGCGATGAGCAGACCGCCACCCGCGACGAACGGGATCATGTAGCTGACGCCGGTGAGCAGCCAGCGCTTGATCGACTGACCGACGTTGGCGTCCTTCTTGTCCGACGTCGATGCGGAGGCGTCACCGGCGGCTGCGGCGACCCGCGGGGCGTTCGGGTTCGAGATCGCGGCGACCGCGTCGTTGATGAGCTGTTCCGGGGCGTCGATGCCGCGCTTCACGGGAGCCTTGATGACGGGCTTCCCGGCGAAGCGGGTGACGTCGCGGACGTCCACGTCGACGGCGAAGATGACCGCCTGTGCCTTCGCGACGACGTCGGCGGGCAGCGGGGTCGCACCGGAGGCGCCCTGCGTCTCGACATGGAGCTCGACACCGAGGCGCTTCGCGGTGGCGGCGAGCGAGTCGGCCGCCATGTAGGTGTGGGCGATGCCCGTCGCACACGAGGTGACCGCGATGAGCACGGGCCGGGCGGCCTGGTCGCCGGCCTCGACGGGAGCCGTCGCGGCGCGCTCGGCTGCAGGAGCCGACGCCGGCTTGGGCGCGTCGCTGAGTGCACCATCGACGAGTGCGACCACCGCGGCGGCGTCGGGCGCCTCACGCAGTGAGGTCACGAACTCGGGCTTGATGAGCGAGCGGGCGAGCTTCGACAGGAGGGCGAGGTGCGCCTGGTCGGCGCCGTCCGGGGCCGCGATGAAGAAGAGGAGGTCGGCCGGGCCGTCGTCGGAACCGAAGTCGACGAGCGGCGAGACACGGGCCATCGCGAGCGTCGGCTCGGTGACGGCGGCTGAACGGCAGTGCGGGATCGCGATGCCGCCGGGGATGCCGGTGTCGGTCTTACTCTCCCGCGCCCAGGCGTCGGCGAAGAGGGCCTCGGTGTCGGTGGCACGGCCGGCGCGGACGACGAGCTCGGCGAGCGCGCGGATGACACCCGCGCGGTCGGTGCCGAGGTCGGCGTCGAGGGCGACGAGCCCTGGGGTGATGAGTGGGGTGGACATCTGGGTTCTCCTTCGAAACGGATGCTGGTGCTTCGGGTGGTCGGGGCGGCCCTTCGACAAGCTCAGGGACCGGGGTGGGCGGTCAGGGACCGGGGTGGGCGGTCAGGGACCGGGGTGGGCGGTCAGGGACCGGGGTGGGCGGTCAGGGGGCGGAGGGGATCCGCTGCGGGAGCTGGACGACGTCGATGGCGGCGGCGTCCGTCCCGCTGAGCGCCGGTACGTCGCTGCCCGGGAGTGCCGCGGCTGCGGCTCCGTGGGCGACGGCCTGCGCGAGGCGTGCTGCAGGTGCGAGACCTGCGGTTCGGGCGATCAGGTAGCCGGCGAGGGAGGAGTCCCCTGCGCCGACGGTGCTGCGCGCGACGATCTTCGGGGCCCGGGCCGACCAGGCGGTGTCGCCCTCCACGAGCACGGCGCCTCGGGAGCCGAGCGTGACGAGGACGGCGGCGACCGGGCCGGGTCGGTCCGTAGAGCCGATGAGCGTGGCGGCGACGGATGCGGCGAGCGCCGGGTCCGCCTCGATCTCGTCGCCGGACGCCGTGCCGGTGAGTTCGGCGAGTTCGGCACCGTTCGGCTTGATGAGGTCGACGCGTTCCCCGGTGGCGGCGAAGGCGGCGAGGAGGGCTGCGAGCGGCTCCCCCGAGCTGTCGACGGCGACGAGCGGGCGGGTGCCGTCGGTGAGGGCGCGAGCGGCCCGGACGATCCGTGCGTAGAAGTCGGCCGGCAGCCCGGGCGGCAGCGAACCGGCGATGACGAGCCACTCGGCACTCGCGGCGGCACGCGCGGTCGCGTCGACGAGGCGTGCCGCGTCGTCCTCGGTGAGGAGCGGACCCGGCTCGTTGATCTTGGTCGTGGTGCCGTCGGGCTCGGTCAGCGTGATGTTGCGGCGCACGGGCTGCCCGGTCGGGACGGCGAGGACGTCGATGCCCTGCGCGCGGAGCGACTCGATCATCGGGTCGGTCGATTCGCCGGGGAGGACGGCGATGGTCGCCAGCTCGGCGGCGGCGATGGCCCGGGAGACGTTGACGCCCTTGCCGCCCGGCTGCTCCCGGCTGGCGAGGGCACGGAGGACCTCGCCGCGCTCGACGACACCGGGGAGCTCCACCGTGTGGTCGAGCGAGGGGTTGGCGGTCAGGGTGATGATCATGCGACGACCACCTCGACACCCGCAGCCTCGAGGGCGTCCCCGAGCGTCGTCGGAACGACCTCGTCGGTGATGACGGTGTCGATCTCGTCGAGGGCGGCGAAGCGGATGAGCGCTTCCTCACCGAGCTTGGCGGCGTCGGCGAGCACGACGGCCCGGCGCGAACCGCGGACGATCGCCGACTTCACTGCGCCCTCGAGCTCGTCCGGCGTGCTGAGGCCGAAGTCGGCACTGACCCCGTTGGCGCCGACGAAGGCGATGTCGGGGCGGAACCGGCCGAGCTCGTCGACGGTCGTGCTGCCGACCGCCGCGCTGGTGATGCCACGGACGCGGCCACCGAGCAGGTGCAGTTCGACGTGGTCGCAGTGGTGGAGCGTCGCGGCGATCGGGACGGAGTTGGTGATGACCGTGAGCGTCTGGCCGGCGGTGGCCGGGCGCCAGGTGACGAGGAGGTCGGCGAGGTGGGCCGTGGTCGTCCCGGCGTCGATGACGATCGAGCCGCTGAACGTCGCCGGGATGAGCCTGAGGGCCGCACGGGCGATCGTCGCTTTCGCGTCGCTCCGCTGGCCCTGGCGATCGGCGAGGCTGGCCTCGGCGACGGAAGCACGTGCTGCGGAGACGGCACCGCCATGGACGCGGCGCAGGACACCGGAGGTTTCGAGCTGGTCGAGGTCGCGACGGATCGTCTCAGCGGTGACGCCCAGCTCACGGGAGACGTCCGCGACGGAGACCCGTCCGCTCGTCTTCACCCGGCTGGTGATGTGCTCGTGCCGCTCCGTCGCGTACATGCGTCGTCCTTGACCTTCGTTTCCGGTGTTGCAGGCTTGCAGTGCGAAGAAAGTATCACACAAACACAGAGAAACACAGATCCACTTCTACGCCGGACCCTGAGCTTGTCGCAGGGCAGCAACCATCCCGGTCCCTGAGCCTGTCGAAGGGCAGCAACCACCCCCCGGTCCCTGAGCCTGTCGAAGGGCAGCAACCACCCCGGTCCCTGAGCCTGTCGAAGGGCGCACTTCGACAGGCTCAGTGGCCGATGAGGTGGGCGGCTCAGTGACCGATCAGCGAGGTCGGTCGGCAGCGGGTCAGGGCGCGAGGGCCGGGACCGGCAAAGGGGTGGCGGTCGGCGCAACCGTGGCGCCGACCGCCGGTTCGTCTCGCACCCGAACGCGCGAGACGGCTGGTGTCACGACGGCGAACCGGCCGACGTCGTGACAGGTCTCTCCGCTGCTTCGCGCTCCGGCAGCAGTTGGCGGAGCACTCCCCCGGCGTGCGACGCCCACCGACCGACGGCGACCCAGCTGCGGTCGCGGACGAACAGCAGGTCGAGCGCGATCATCGCGAGCGAGAACGGCCACAGTCCGAGGAACAGGCCGATACCGAGGTGCATGAGGATCGTGAAGCCGAGTGCGAGGATCCGCGTGGGCCGCCACAGGATCAGCACCGGGAACAGCAACTGCACCCAGACGGACAGGAACGTCGCCACCCAGACGAACGGTCCGAGCTGCCAGGCGAGGTCGCTCAGCGCGGGGAACGGCCGGAACACGTCGAGGACGAGCGAGTAGTAGAACGCGGTCCCCTCACGCCACTCGGGACCCATGAGCTTGTAGATGCCGGAGTTCACGTAGACGAGCATGATCTGGTACGCGCAGAGGAGGACCGCGGTGTAGTTGGCGGCGTTCGCGAGCCATGCCGGGATCGCGAACCGACCGCGCAGGATCGGCCGCGGCGCTCGACCCCGCCGCTTGGTGAGCCAGGCGTCGACCGACCAGTGACGCGACAGATCCGCGAATACCAGGAACAGCAGCGTGATGCGGATGATCGTGTCGCCGCCGTTGGTCAGCACCGTGCTGTTGGTCGCGAGCCCCACCCAGAACACGAGCAGGACGGGCGTGACGAACCGGGTCTGCCAGCCGACGAGGAACAGCAGGCCGAGCACGATGAGCACCCCGTACGCGAGGTCGAAGACGAAGGCGCTGTCCTTCGTGAAGACGAGCTCGAACAGCGGGAACCAGGCGCGGCGGTTCGCCTCCGGGTCGACCCACTTCGATGCGACGCCCCAGAGGTAGTGGCGGTCGGCGAGACTCGTGAACAGGAAGCTGACGATTGCGACACCGTAGAGGATCCGGAGCGCGGAGAGGCTGTAGCCGGCGTGCTTGGCACCTGTGACCCAGCCGGCGAACCGGTCGAACCCGGCACGGACGGCGTTCATCGTGCACCCCCGTACCGGGTGATGACGTCCCGGTAGACGGCGAGGGTCTCCGGGTCGATGACGTCGTCGACGTGCCGCCAGCCGAAGGTGACGGCGGTGTCGTCGAACTGCTGCTCCTCGGAGAAGCGGTTCTCGAAGTCGTTCGGGCGGGTGCGGTCGATCCGCCACCGGACGCGCTCGACGTCCTGGTCGAAGTACGCCGTGGAGAACGCGGTCGCGTACTCCTTGAGCATGTAGTCGTAGCGGAGGAACCGGACGATGTCGCCCTGCCCAGAGCCCGGCGTCGTGCTGACGGCGTCGAGGTCGGCGATGAGCGACTCCGCCGACTGCGCGCGGTACCCGCCGCCATCGGCCCGCTGGATGAAGGTGTCGCGGACGATCTCACGCTGCTGAGCGTCGAGAGCGAGGTAGCGGGCGTTGTAGGCGAGCATCGCGTTCCACGAGGACTTCTGGATCCGCGAGGGCTCTGCGTGGCCGGGGACCGCCTGCTGCTCGAGCTTCGTGACGTTCACCCAGTCGGACTTCACGAGCATCCCGTCGGCGTCGCGCCACTGCGCCTGGACGGAGAAGGTGATGTTCGTCTTCATGATGCTCGGCGCGAAGACGTTCCACTTCTGCGTGAAGTACGGGCCCGCCGCGGCGACGACGGCACCACGGACGGGTGTGGTCGGCGAGACGATGACGAGGGTGCCGGCGACGTAGACACCGACGAGGGCGATCGAGACCGCGGCCGCGATGCGCGCGGCCCGCTTCGGCGGGGCGGCCGGCCCCGGTCCCGGTTCGCCGTTCAGTCTCTGAGCGCCCTTCGGTCCCTGAGCTTGTCGAAGGGTCCCCGCCGAATCCTGCCCTTCGACAGGCTCAGGGACCGGTTGCCCGGCCTCGCGCCCCTCGACGCCATCCGGTCCCTGAGCCCCCTCCGGTCCCTGAGCCCCTTCCGGTCCCTGAGCCTGTCGAAGGGCGTCAGGACGCCCCCCGACGGGTGTGCGTGTGATCGGAGTCACGGTTCCTCCTTGGTGCTGGGTGGTGATGAACCGCGGGGACACCCGTTCGGTGGTGCCGTCCGCGGGGGAAGGAGTGGGCCGCGCCGACCCGAATACGGCGCGGCCCACTCGGCGGGGTCACTCCATACGCGCCCGTCGCGTAGCCACGAAGGCGCCTCCGAGGAGGAGCATCGTGGCGCCGAGTCCCCCGAACCACAGGCCGTCGAAGCCAGTGCTCGGGAGACCGGGGCGTGACCCCGGTGCGGCGGCGGCCACCGCGGTGACCGTGAAGGCGGTGGCCTCGCGGTCGAGCGGCAGGTCGCCGGTCACGGATCCGGAGAGCTCCACCCGGTGGGCACCCAGCTCGATCGACGAGTCGACCGGGAAGGTGAGGGTGGCGTTGCCGGAGGCGTCTGCGACGACCGGCGTCAGGGCGAACGGCGTCGAGAAGACGGTGGCCGAGACGGTCTCGCCGGGCTCGAAGCCGGTGGCGTAGACCTCCTGGATCACGCCCGTGTCTCGGACGATCGTCGAGTACTTGACGGTCGCCTGACGCTCGTCACCGGCGTCGGTGTCGCCGTCGGCGTCGGCCGCTGTGTCGGCGTCGGCCGCTGTGTCGGCGTCAGTCGCGGTGTCGGCGTCAGTCGCGGTGTCGGCGTCAGTCGCGGTGTCGGCGTCAGTCGCGGTGTCGGCGTCGGCGTTGAGGTCGAGGTCGGTGCCGTCAGCGGCGGTGTCGGCAGCGGCGTCCACGTCAGCCGCAACATCGGTGTCGGCAGCAGCATCCGTGTCCGCAGCAGCATCCGTGTCCGCAGCAGCGTCCGTGTCAGCGGCAGCATCGACGTCAGCCGCAGCATCCACATCGGCCGCAGCGTCAGTGTCAGCAGCGGCATCCGTGTCGGCGGCAGCGTCCGTGTCGGCGGCAGCATCGACGTCAGCCGCAGCGTCCGTGTCAGCAGCGGCATCCACATCAGCCGCAGCGTCCACGTCCGCAGCAGCATCGACGTCCGCAGCAGCATCCACGTCCGCAGCAGCATCCACATCGGCAGCAGCGTCAGTGTCAGCAGCGGCATCCGTGTCGGCGGCAGCATCGACGTCCGCCGCAGCATCCGTGTCGGCAGCAGCATCCACATCCGCAGCAGCATCCACATCCGCAGCAGCGTCCGCGTCGACATCAGCAGCAGCATCCGTGTCAGCCGCAGCATCCGTGTCAGCCGCAGCATCCACATCGGCCGCAGCGTCGGTATCGGCAGCAGCGTCCACATCCGCAGCAGCGTCGGTATCGGCCGCAGCGTCCACATCAGCCGCGGCGTCCACGTCAGTCGCAGCGTCGGTGTCAGCAGCAGCATCCACATCCGCAGCAGCGTCCGCGTCGACATCAGCAGCAGCATCCGTGTCGGCAGCAGCGTCCGTGTCGACATCAGCAGCAGCATCCACGTCAGCCGCAGCATCCGTGTCGGCAGCAGCATCCACATCGGCAGCAGCATCCGTGTCGGCGGCAGCGTCCACATCAGTCGCAGCATCCGTGTCGGCAGCTGCATCCACATCCGCAGCAGCGTCCACATCAGTCGCAGCATCAGTGTCGGCAGCAGCGTCCACATCAGCCGCGGCGTCCACGTCAGTCGCAGCGTCGGTGTCAGCGGCGGCATCGACGTCCACGTCGGCGTCCACATCGGCAGCAGCGTCCACGTCGACCGCAGCGGCGTCGGTGTCGACGTCGACCGCTCCGTCCTCGATGGTGACCTCGGACTCGGCCGGCGTCTCGGAGACGTCGCCCTCGGCCGTGACGGTGACCGGGCCAGGCGTGTAGTCGTCCGGGATCGGCAGCTCGACGGAGAAGGAGCCGTCGGGGTTCGTCACCACGGTGACCGACGGTGCGCCTGGGATCGAGACCGTGACGGTCTCCCCTCCGGCGAAGCCCGTCCCATCGACCGTGACCGTCTCACCGGGCAGCACCGAGGACGGGTCGACCGTGATGGCCGTGTCGTACGCGAGGACCTCGATGATCGTCGTCGCCGGCTCGTCCGATGCAGCACCGAGTGCCGTCACCGTGACGTCGCCGAGCGCGTATCCGTCGGGGACCGGCAGGGTCACCGTGAAGCCGCCGCCGGCGTTCGTCACCTGCGTGACGACCGGGGCGCCCGGGATCGACACCGTGACCGTCTCGTTGGCTGCGAAACCCGATCCGGTGATGACCGTCGTGTTACCGGCGATCAGCGCGTCCGGGGAGGCGGTGATGACAGGCGAGAACACGATGGCGGTGACCGTGACGGTCGCGGTGGCCGGCGTCTGCGACACCGCTCCCTCCGCCGTGACGACCAGCGGGCCGACGGGCGCGTTCGCCGGGACCGTGATCCCGACCGAGAACTCGCCGGCACCGTTCGTGGTCGCCGGGACAGCCGTGCCACCCGGGACCGTGACCGTGACGGACTCGTTCGGCGCGAAGCCGGTACCCGTGACCAGCGTCGCTCCGCCGGCCGTGACCGTGCTCGGCTCGGCGGTGATCGCCGTCTCGTAGGCCTCGACCGTGAGCTCCGCCTCAGCGGGCGTCGCCGAGGTCTCACCGACTGCGGTCACCGTGACCGGGCCGGCGGGCGTTCCGGGCGGCACCGGCAGCGTCGCGGTGAAGCCGCCGTCGCCGTCCGCCGTCACCACGACGGGGTCGCCGCCGGGGATCGAGACGCTGACCGACTCGTTCGGCTGGAAGCCGGTACCGGTGACCGTGGTGGTCTGGCCCGGGTTCACCGTGTCCGGTGTGAGGGTGATCGCCGTGTCGTAGACCGTCGCCTCGACCGTGACGGTGGTGGTCGCCTCGGTCGCCGAGACGACGCCGAGTGCCGTGACCGTGACCGGACCGGTCGCGAAGCCCTGCGGGACGGCGAACGTCGTGGTGATCTTACCGTCGGCGTTCGAGGTGACCGTCACCGGCGCGAGGCCGGGGAAGGTGACCGTGACGCTCTCGTTCGGCGCGAAACCGGTGCCCGAGATCTCCGTCGAGGTGCCGCCGGGGACCGTCGCCGGGTCGGCGGTGATCGTCGGCGTGTAGACCACGTCGACCGTGAGGTTCGTCGTCGCAGGGGTGTCGGACGTCGCACCGAGCGCGGTCACGACGACCACGCCCTCGGCGTAGTCGGCCGGCACGGGCAGCGACACCGAGATGGTGCCGGTCGCCGTCGCCGTGGTGGTCACCGGGTCGGCGCCGGGGAACGAGACCGTGACGCTCTCGTTCGGTGCGAAGCCGGTGCCGGTGACGAGGGTGCTGGCACCCGCGACGACGGTGGTCGGGTCAGCCGTGATGGCCGTGACGTAGGTCGTGGCCTCGACGGTGAGCGTCGCCGTGGCGGGGGTCGCCGAGACGGCCCCCGTGGCGGTGACGGTCACGGGTCCGAGCGGGAAGTCCGCCGGGAGGTCGACGCTCACGGAGATCTCACCGTTGCCGTTCGACGTGGTGGGGATCGGCGTCGCGATGCCCGGGACGGTGACGCTCACCGCCTCGTTCGGCGCGAAGCCGTCACCGGTGACCGTGGTGCTGCCGCCAGGGGCGACCGTCGTCGGGTCGAGGGCGATCGTGGTCTCGTAGGCCTCGACGGTGACCGTCGCGGTCGCGTCCGTCGCCGAGACGGCGCCCGTTGCGGTGACGACCAGCGGTCCGGCCTCCGTGCCCGACGGGATCGGCAGGGCGGCGGTGAAGCCGCCGTCACCGTTCGCCGTCACGACGACCGGCGTGCCACCGGGGATGGAGACCGAGACGGACTCGTTCGGCGCGAACCCGGTACCGGTGATCGTCGTCGAGGTGCCGGGGAGCAGCGTGTCCGGGTCGGCGGTGATCGCGGTCTCGTACGGAACCACGGTCACGTCGGCGTCGGCGGGCGTGTTCGACGTGTCACCGGTCGCGGTGATCGTCAGTGGCCCAGCAGGCGTTCCGGCCGGGATCGTCACGGCCTGGGTGAAGTCGCCGTCACCGTTCGTCGTCACGGTGACGGGGTCGCCGCCCGGGATCGTGATGGTGACGGTCTCGTTCGGTGCGAAGCCGGTGCCCGTGACGGTGGTGGTGCCGCCCGGGTTGACCGTCGTCGGATCCACCGTGATCGCCGTGTCGTACACGACCGCTTCGACGAGGACCGAGGTCTGCGCCGGCGTGAGCGACAGGGCGCCCGTGGCCGTGAACGTCACGGTCGCGGGGACGAAGTCCGCGGGGAAGGCGACCACCTGGCTGATCTCACCGAGCCCGTTCGCCGTGGTCACGACGTCGTCGAAGCCGGGAGCCGAGATGGTCACCGACTCGTTCGCGACGTAGCCGGTGCCGGACAGGATCGTCGAGTCACCGGGGTTCAGTGTGGACGGCGTCGCGGTGAGGGTCGTGTCGAACGCCTCGACGGTGATCGTCGCAGTGGCGGGCGTGTTCGACACTGCTCCGACGGCCGTCACGATGACGGGACCGGCGGGGGTGCCGGGCAGGATCGGCAGGATGGCGGTGATGTCGCCGTCCGGGCCGGCCTCCACAATGACGGGCGTGCCGCCGGGGATGGAGACGGAGACGGAGACGGACTCGCCGGGCAGGAAGCCCGTTCCGGTGACGGTGGTGCTGCCGCCGGGAAGGAGCGTGTCGGGGTCGGCGGTGATCGCCGTGTCGTAGACCGTGGCCTCGACCGTGACCGTGGTCGTCGCCTCGGTTGCGGAGACGACGCCGAGGGCGGTGACCGTGACCGGACCGACCGCGAAGTTCTGCGGGACGTCGATGGTGGTCGTGATCTCACCGGCTGCGTTCGACGTGACCGTGATCGGGTCGAGGCCCGGGAAGGTGACCGTGACGCTCTCGCTCGGAGCGAAGCCGGCGCCCGAGATCTCGGTGCTGGTGCCGCCGGGGACCGTGGCTGGGTCGGCGGTGATCGTCGGGGTGTAGACGACGTCGACCGCGAGGTTCGTCGTGGCCGGGGTCTCGGAGACCTCACCGAGGGCGGTCACGACGACCGTGCCCTCCGCGTAGTCCGCCGGGACCGGGAGCGACACGGAGATGGTTCCGGTCGCCGAGGCCTGCGTGGTGACCGCGGGCGCACCGGGGATGGAGACCGTGACGGTCTCGTCGGGCTCGAAGCCGGTACCGGTGACGAGCGTGCTCTCCCCCGCGACGACGGTCGTCGGGTCGACCGTGATGGCCGTGACGTAGGTGGTCGCCTCGACGGTGAGCGTCGCCGTGGCCGGGGTGGCCGAGACGGCGCCGGTGGCGGTGACCGTGACGTCGCCGAGCGGGAAGTCCGCCGGCAGGGTGACACTGACCGTGATCTCGCCGTCGCCGTTCGCCGTGGTCGTCACGGGCGTGGCGAGGCCGGGAATGGTGATCGAGACGGACTCGAGCGGAACGAAGCCGGAACCGGTGACGACCGTGCTGCCGCCGGGGGCGATGGTCGCCGGGTCGAGCGCGATGTCGGTGTCGTAGGCCTCGACGGTGATGTCCGTCTCGGCCGGCGTCGCGGAGACCGCGCCGGTGGCGGTGACCGTCAGCTGGCCTGCGGGCGTACCCGACGGGATCGGCAAGACGGCCGTGAAGCCGCCGTCGCCGTCAGCCGTCACGACGACGGGCGTGCCGTCTGGGAAGGAGACGGAGACCGACTCGTTCCCGGCGAAGCCGGTGCCGGTGATGGTGGTCGAGTTGCCGGGGAGGAGCGAGGCCGGGTCGGCGGTGATGGCCGTGTCGTACGGCAGCACCTCGAGGTCGGCGGTCGCCGGGGTGGCGGACGTCTCACCGGTGGCGGTGACGACGAGCGTGCCGGTCGGCGTGCCGGCAGGGACGGGCAGGTCGACGGTGAAGCCGCCGTCGCCGTCCGCCTCGACGGTCACCGGGGTGCCGCCCGGGTAGCCGACGGTGACCGTCTCGCCGGGCAGGTAACCCGTGCCGGTCACGGTCGTGGCGTTACCAGGGATGAGCGACGTCGGGTCGAGCGTGATGGCGGTGTCGTAGATCGTCGCAGTGACGGTGACGACGGTGGTCGCTTCGGTCGCGGACACGGCGCCGAGCGCGGTGACCGTGACGTCGCCGACCGCGAAGTCCTGCGGGACGGCGATGGGGGTGCCGATCGCGCCGAGTGCGGTGGCGGTGACGGTGATCGGGTCGAGGCCGGGGAACGTCACGACGACGTCCTCGCCGGGCGCGAAGCCGGCGCCGTTGATGATCGTGGTCGTGCCACCCGCGACCGTGGCCGGGACGGCGACGATCGAGGTCTCGTAGACCACGGTGAGGTTGGTCGCGGCCGGGGTGTCGGACGTCTCGCCGAGCGCGGTCACGACGACCTGGCCTGCGGCGTAGTCGGCGGGGACGTCGAGGTCGACCGAGATCGTGCCGGTTCCAGTGGCCGTCGTGGTGACCGGGTCGACGCCGGGGATCGAGACGGCGACGGTCTCGCCCGAGGCGAAGCCGGTGCCGGTGATCGTCGTGGTCTCCCCGGCGACGACGCTGGCCGGGTCGGCGGTGATGGCGGTGACATACTGCGTCGCCTCGACGGTGACCGTCGTGGTCGCGGGGCTGGCCGAGGAGGCGCCGGTCGCCGTGACCGTCACGGGGCCGAGCGGGAAGTCCGCCGGGAGCGTGAGGCTCGTGGAGATCGTGCCGGTGCCCGTCGCGGTGGTGACGATCGGGTCGGTGAGGCCGGGGACGGTGATCGACACCGACTCGCCGGGCAGGAACCCGGTGCCGGTGATCGTGGTGCTGCCGCCCGGAGCGATCGTCGCCGGGTCGGCGGTGATGGCGGTCACGAAGGGCGCGACGACGAGGTCGGTGGTGGCCGGGGTGGCGGAGGTCGCACCGGTGGCGGTGAACGTCAGGGTCGCCGGGGTGAAACCGGCGGGGATCGCGACGCTCTGGCTGATCACACCGGCGGCGTCCGACGTCGTGGTGACCGGGTCGAGCCCGGGCGCGGTGATGGTGACCTGCTCGTTCGCCGCGAAGCCGGTGCCGTCGATCACGGTGGACTGGCCGGGGTTGACCGTCGCGGGCGTGGCGGTGATGGCCGTGTCGTAGACGACGAGCGTGCCGCGCACCGAGGACGACGCGAGGTTGACCGTCGCGAGCGAGATCGCCGGGACGAGGGAGATCTGCACGGCTCGGACGGTCGCCGATCCTGCCCCGAGGTCGCCGGTGGCCGGTTGCACGTTGGCGGTCACGTCGGCGACGAGTCGCACGATGTTCAGGATGGGGCCGACGACGTTCGCCGCCAGGCCGCCGGTGATCCCGTTGAGACCGGTGTTGAGCGTGTTCAGACCGGTGAACGCGGTTCCGACGACGCCCTTGACGAGGTTGAGGACGAGGTTGACCACGCCGTCCAGCGTGAGTCCGAGGGTCGCGAGGATCGGGTTCAGCACGTTCGGGAGGAGCCCGGCCGAGGTGAAGGCGGCAGTGCCGTTCTGGACGGCGCCGAGCGTCGAGTCGAGCGACAGGGAGATGACCGGGACCTGCGTGACGACGACGTTCGTCGTGACGTTGCCGGTGACCTGGATACGCGTATTGTTCACGGCCGCCTGCAGGCCGGCGGACACGGCCGTGACCTGTGCGGTCACCGCTGAGGTGATGGCTGCGGCGATGGCGGCACCGATCGGGCCGGACAGCAGCGAGGTGTTCGGCGGCAGGTCGTTGAGGTCGGGCAGCGTCGGGTCGTTCGCGAGCAGGGTCGCGAGGTCGACGGTCACGGCGCCCGTGAGGAGGTTGACGGAGACCCCCGTCGCCGCCGACTGCGACGCCTGGGTGGTGAGGATCGTGTTGACCACGGTCGACAGGTTCGGCGGGGTGACCGTCCCCGTCGCAGCCACTCGGAGCACGCCGATGAGGTTCGCGTTCAGCGCCGTGTTGAGCGCCGACGTCAGCCCGTTGAGCGTGGTCTGCAGCGGCGGGAGGAGGCCCGTCACCTGCGTCCCGACGTTCTGCACGAGCGGGCTCTGGAGCGTGAGCGTCGCACCGGAGATCTGGTAGTCGGGAACGGCCGTGGCGCCGCCCGTCTGCGAGATCGTGGAGGCGAGGGCGCCGAGGCTGAGGGAGAGGTCGCTGAGGATCCCGCCGGTGGGCGTCCCGACCCGGCCGAGCAGACCGGTCAGGTCGAGTTCGGCGTCCGCCGGCGGAGCATCGGGTCCACCGATCGAGACGCCACCCTGGTCGGTGACCGCGCCTGAGCCGGCGATCGCGTCGCCGTTGTCGGCGGCGGACCCGTACTGAGCGACGGCACCGAGCTCGATGACGCCATTGGCACCGAACAGTTGGAGCGAGCTGCCGAGGTCGACGCCGAGGGTGTTGAGCACCTCGGCCGACAGCGGGTTCGCGGCGACGGGGTGGACACCACTCGGGTTCTCGGCGCGGGCACCGGCGACCGCGGCGAGGGCGTCGAGGTTGATCCCGGCCGCCTGTCCACCGAGGAACCGGCCGAAGCCGTCGGAGACATCGGTCGGGGCCGCTGTGGCCGCCGTCGTCGATCCCATGGCGATGACCGTGCCGACCACGGCCATGGCCGCGACCTTCCACGCACGGCCTCGGCCGAGGATGCTTCGCTGCTGTTCCCCCACGGTGGAACCCTTTCTTCGGTGCACGGGCGAACCCGCGACTGGCGTCGATCCCGGCCAATCTATGGGCGGGCTTCCCTGTCCCCCAGAGGAGGGACCCGAACCTCCGTAGTGCCGGATGGAAAACCGGTACTGGCCTCCGCAGTGCGATGCGGCGCCGCGCGACGCCGGGTTTCGATCGGTCCCGGAGACCCTCCGACGCATCATCGGTAGCGGGGCTCCAGTGCAATCGGATCCATCCGTGCCATGTCATCGATGACGGTTGAGAGATAACCCGCACCGGCCGGGGGTTTACCCCCGAGTGGGGTGCGTAGTTTCTACTGAGAACGCTCAGTTAGGGCTGCGGAAGCACTCAGGGATTACGGATAATGGGGCATCCGACGGAGTATTCGCAGCGTCCCTAGTGATGCGGATCCCGTCGTCCTGACGGAGCTTGAGGGGGCTGCGATATGGAAGAACCGGTTGCGACGGCAGTGGAGCGAAAGCCACATCCGAGGTCGGCCGAGCAGGTCATCCCATGAACCCGGGTGCGCATCGGTTCAGTGGCGGCGCGCGGTCCGCCGCGTCGCCCACCCGTCGCTCCGGCGAGTTCCGCCAATCCGCCACCCGCGCTCCCGCCCAACCGAGCGGTCGAGCGGCCGCGATCGCCCGGATGACGGCGCTCATCGCGAACCGGACCAGCACGCTCCTCGTCGCACCACCCGGCTACGGCAAGACCTTCACCGCGGACGCGATCGGACGTCGGATGCACGAAGACGGACGCCCGGTCATCCACGTGTCGGGTGCGTCACGGGACGCCTCGCACACGCTGAGCGACTGGCGCACGGTACCGAGCGGTGCCGTCTTCATCGTCGACGACGGGGCGAACCTCCACCCGGCGAGCCTCGCCGACATCATCGAACTCTCGCGGTCGCGTGAGCAGGTCGCCCTGGTGACGCTGGAGCAGGAGCTCGCCGGACTGCAGGGGCGCGGCGACGAGTCCGCCGATCGGCTCCTCGCCGTCTGGCGGACCGGGTCGCTCACACGGATCGACCTCCCGGCGCTCGACGGGTTCGAAGCCTCGGCGATGGTGGACGAAGCCGCCGACGACGCGGTCCTCGACGACATGGCCAAGGCCGTCATCGTGCGGTTGAGCAACGGCTCGCCACGGCTCGTGCATGAGCTCACGAAGGACGCGCTCGAGACGGGTGGGGAGTTCTACCTGCCGCGCAGCATCCTCTCGCTCGGGGTCGCGGGGGTCTCACCGCGAGTGCACGACCTCACGGAACCCCAGCTCTCCCGGCTCGAGGACGAGGGCCGGTACGCCTTGGTCATGTTGGCGAAGCTCGGCCCGGTCCCCTACTCGCGCGCGATCCGCCTGCTCGGCGAGCACCAGTTGCACGCGCTCCTCCGGCTCGGACTCGCGCGGCACGACGGCTCAGGCCAGGACCGCATCGTCGCCGACGAACTGCACGCGTGGTCGGCACTCGCGGAGTGGCGCCACAGCGGACGACTGCACCGCCACGACCGCGTCCAGCGGACGCTCATCTCGGACCTGCGTGGCGGTGCCCGTCTCACGCCGAACGAGTCCTTCATCCTCGGCCGGTACTGGCTGGCGGCTCCGCACACCGAGCTGGACGAGGGGTTCGAGTCCCTCACGATGGCCCGCACCTTCCTCGAGGCGGCGCACGTCGCGAACGTCTCCGGCCTCGCCGAGGACGGTCGTCTGCTCGCCGAACGCGCGTACACCTGGCGCCCGTCCGTGGCAGCGGCGCTCCAGTGGTCACGGTCGCTCGCCATGCTGGGCGACGGTGACGGGGCTCAGCGGGTCCTCGAGGTCGATCCCGCGGCCGATTCCGACGAGGACATGCAGGCGGAGGTCGTGAGTTGGCGGGCGACCCTCGATCGCTGGTCCGAACGCACCTGCGCGCAGGAGCTGACGGAGCAGGAGGAGCACAGCCGCCTGCTGTCCCAGCGCATCCTGATGGTCGAGACCTGGCGCGACCAGGATCGGCAGGAGCCGACCGAAGGCGATGCCGTCTTCTGGAAGGTCCTGCGCGACGTCGACGCCGCGCAGTCCTCGCGACTCTATGCCGCCGCTGCGCTCGTGACCAGGCTCGGCCTCAGGCTGCCACCGTCCGAGCTGCGGGAGCTGCTCCAGCTGGGTGACGCCGTCTACCGGTCGGTGCCCTACAGCGCGGCACGGCCACTGTCGCACGCCTTGCGGGATGCAAGCGCCATGTATGTGCTGTCGGCCGGCACCATCCGCCTGCTCACCGGACTCTCCTGGGCCGGCTTCGCGCGCTACATCGACGAGTTCGTCGCTCGTGCCGAGCGCGGGACCGGGCGCCTGGCGACGACGGACCAGTGCATCGTCGGGATCCTCGGAGCCCAGTTGGCGTTCTTCGACGGCCGCCCGGACCGAACCGTGGCCGACCTCCGGGTCGTCGAACGGCTCCTCGACTCGACCGTTCCGCCCGAGGTGCACACGCAGACCGCGCTCCTCCTCGTCGGTGCTCTCGCTCAGACCGGCGAGCTCGAGGAGGCGACGGAACGGCGAGCTGCCGAGGACGAACGCCTCATCGCCGCCTCCACGGTCCTCTCCTATCTGGCCGACATCGCCGACTTCGGTCTGCTGATGGCAGGCGGTCGCGTCATGGACGCCCGGGATCACCTGCGTCGGCTCGCGCAGGACATCCGGAAGCCGCTGACCCAGCGGATCTACTCCGCGAGCCTGGCCGCCGCGTCCGGCGCCGACCTGTCCGAGACCCTGTCCTGGGTCGTGGACGCTCGATCGCAGGAGCTCACGCCCCTGCAGGCGTCGCTCATGCTGCACCTCGATGCCGGCGCCGCCGGCGACGCGAGCCGCGCCGAGGAGGCCGCCTGTTCGCTCGAGGAGGTCGGAGCGCGGCACCGGGCGATCGGGGCCCATCTGCTCGCAGAACGGCTCCACGAGGCACAGGGGCGACTGCAGCACGCCCGCCGTTGCGCGGAGCGGGCCGCCGAACTCGTGGGTCCCACGCCAGGCGCCGCTGCGGATGCGGAGGCCCGACGGACCCCGCTCGCGCATCCGTCACCGGTGTTCTCCACCTACCGGGCGGAGAACACCGAAGAGACGGTGCCGATGGAGCGCACCGTTCCAGTGGAGCCGCCCTCGACACACGCTCCCCTGGCCTACCTCTCCCGCGGGCAGACGGACACCGGCCAGGAGACCGCCGGGGCCGACTTGAGCGCGCTCACCCGGCGGGAGCTGGAGGTCGCCCTGCTCATCGCGCAAGGACTGAGCAACCAGGAGATCGCGACGCGGCTCTTCCTCAGCGTCCGCACCGTCGAGTCGCACGTGCTCCAAGCACGGACGAAGCTGGGCGCGGGGAGACGGCGCGACCTCGGCCGCCTGGTCGCGCAGTCCTCGCAGCGTCAGGCCTGATCCCCTGAGCGGGCGACGCAGCGCGGTTCAGCAGTTTTCTCGGTAGCGTCCGGCGATCCCAGTACCCCACTACTGGTTACAACCGTCAGCCTGCTGCCTATCGTCCTGAGAGTGTCGTGAGACGCGCGGAGATCGTCTCCGCACGCCCGACACCAGTGGTGACGCGAGCCGTCACCGGCGGACTCCAGGGGGCTTCCATGACCATCGACACCAGCACCGAGGCCCCAGCGGCCACCGCCACCGACGCGCCCGTCCGCGGCCAGCGCAGCAAGCGGGCGAAGGCGATCCTCGCCGGCGGCCTGGTGCTCGGCGTCGGTGCGGCGATCACCCTCGCGGCCTGGAACGACTCCGAGTTCGCGACCGGGATCTTCGCCGGTGGTGGCTTCGGCATCGAGGGCAGCACGGACGGCACCGCGTTCACCGAGCACCCGACCGAGGCTGCGGCCGCCCCGCTCACCTTCGCGGTGGAGGCCGACAACCTGGCGCCCGAGGAGCCCGTCTACGCCGGCTTCGCCGTGCAGCTGACCGCCGCGTCGACGTACGCCGGTACGGTCGACATCACCGCCACGAGCGGCGCCGCCATCGCCTCCTCGCTCAGCTACTCCGTCGTGGAGACCACCACCTTCGGCTGCGACGCCGCGAGCTTCGCCGCCGGCGACCCGCTCGTGACGGACGCCGCAACGACGTCGAGCACGGCAGCGGACATCTTCACGCTCGGTGCGGTCACCACGCCAGTGTTCCTCTGCTTCGAGGTCACCCCGGCCGCGACGCTGCCGCAGTCATCGCCGAGCGGCACCGTGGTCTGGGAGTTCGCGGCCGAGTCCACCACCCCGCTGCCGTAACCCGCGGCGGGACGGCGATCATGGGACGACACACACCGGCGGCGGGGAGGCACCACCGCCCCGCTGAACGACGGAGCACGTCGCGCTACACGAAGGCCAGAGCGGCCCTCGCGGCAGCGCTCGTGCTGGGCGTCGGGACCTCGCTCACCCTCGCGGCCTGGAGCGACGACGAGTTCGGAACGGCGACCTTCGCGGCGAGCACCTTCGCCGTGGAGTCGCAGACCTCGTCGTCGACCTGGGCGGCGCACGAGGCGGCGAACCCCGCGACGTTGGTCTTCAACGCGACCGCCATGTCGCCAGGACTCTCGCAGTTCGCCTACATCGACATCCGCACGACCGCCGCGACGAACATCGGCGGGACGGCGGCGCTGTCCGCGGTCTCGGCGGCGACGGGCACCCTCCTGCCGCAGCTCGAGTACCGCGTGGTCACGACGGCGGCGGGCACGGCGTGCAACGCCGCCGCGTTCACCTCGACGACCGTCCCCGCGTACACCGCGTCGCTCTCGACGGGCACGGCTCCGCCGACGGCGACCGGTGCACTCACGGCGGCCGGAGGTTCGACGGTGCGCTTCTGCTTCGACGTGCGGGTGAAGGCCGGCACCGCCTCCAGCTTCCAGGGCGGGACGGCGTCGGCGACATGGCAGATCACCAGCACCTCCAGTTCCTGATCGGAGCACCGTGACCCGACCCTCCACGGAAGCGATCGACGCCACCGAGCGGCAGCAACCCCGCCGCTCGGTGGCGTCGATCGTCGGAAGCACCCTGCTGAACCTCGCCGCCGTCGGCGGGGTGGTCTGCATCGTGCTCGTCATCCTCGCGACCTGCTTCAACATCACCCTCATCATGTTCAAGACCGGTTCCATGAGCCCGACGATCCCCACCGGCTCACTCGCGCTCGTCCGCGAGATCCCCGCGTCCGACATCGCGGTCGGCGATGTGGTGACGGTGGATCGCGCTGGTCAGCTGCCGGTCACCCACCGCGTCACCTCGGTGACCGGCGGTGTCGACACCGCAGGACCACAGCGGACGATCACCATGCAGGGCGACGCGAACCTGTCGGAGGACCCCGAGCCGTACACCGTCTCGACGGTCCGCATCGTGCTCGCCTCGGTCCC
>NZ_JACYTW010000050.1:0-30922 GCF_014841395.1 Plantibacter sp. CFBP 13570
CTGATCTGGTCGCCGAGGTCCGATGGTCCGGCAGCCACCGCGGTCGCCGCACCGGAACCCGCGGCAGCCGGACCATCGGACCTCGGCGACCACGACGGCCACACGATCCTCGCCGAGGATCTCGCCGCGCTGCGTGCGCGTCGCGCGGCCGAGACCCCGCCCGCACGGTCGTCCACCCCGTCGGCCACGCCGCTCACCTACCTCGAGCTCCCCGGCGGGACTCGCCAGTCGCTCGCCTCGCCCGTCGTGCTCGGCCGGGCGCCGAGCGTCTCGCAGGTCCCGGCGTCCGTCGTCCCGACGCTGGTCACGCTCACGGGTGACGACATCTCGCGGAGCCACGTGCGTGTCGCGGTCGAGGGCGGCACGGTCGTCGTCACCGACCTCCACTCGCGGAACGGCACGCAGGTCGTCCTGCCCGGTCAGGCACCGCAGTCCTTGCGACCTGGGGAGCCGACGCCGGTGATCGTCGGGACCGTCATCGACCTCGGCGGCGGCGTCGCGCTGCGCGTCCGAGAGGGCTGACGTGCGCCGTTCACCCTCGCAACCGCCGGCCATCCCCGGGCTGCGGTTCGAACGACAGCTCGGAGCCGGTGGGTTCTCCGACGTCTTCCTGTACGAGCAGCAGCTGCCGAGGCGTCAAGTCGCCGTCAAGGTGCTCCTCGCCGAGCACCTCAGCGAGCAGACCCGCGAGGCCTTCGTCGCCGAGGCGAACCTCATGGCGCAGCTCTCCGCGCACCCCTACATCGTCACGATCTACACGGCGGACGTCGCTCCGGACGGACGACCGTACCTCGCGATGGAGTACTGCGCGGGGCCGAGTCTCGCCGAGCAGGCGAAGCTGCGGCGGTTCGCCGTCGCCGATGCACTGCGCACCGGCGTCCGCCTGGCCAGTGCGGTGGCGACCGCCCACGCGGCCGGCATCCTCCACCGCGACATCAAACCAGCCAACGTGCTCACCAACGCGTACGGCTGGCCGGCGCTGACCGACTTCGGCATCTCGCAGGCCGTCGAACTCGAGGTTCCGACGACCGCCGGCCCCGGGCGCCCTGGCGACGTCGGTTCCACCGGTGCCTCGGGCACGCAGACGGTCGGTCTCTCCATCCCCTGGTCGCCGCCCGAGATGTTCGAGGACGAGCCGCATCCGGACGTCCGGTCCGACGTGTTCTCCCTGGCCGCGACGGTCTACACGCTGCTCGCCGGACGGACGCCGTTCGAGATCCCCGGGCAGTCGAACGGTGCGGCCGACCTCATCAGCCGGATCGAGCGCGGGACCGTCACCCCGCTCGGGCGAGACGACGCACCGGCTTCCCTCGTCGCGACGCTGCAGAAGGGCCTCGCGAAGGACCGCGCCAACCGTTTCGAGAGCGCCGTCGACTTCGCTCGGGCGTTGCAGCGCGTCGAGATGGAGCTGGCCTACGCGCCGACGCCCATCGACATCCCGAACCTCGTGCAGCCGCAGTCGCAGGCCCCCCGACCGGACACGTCCAGCAGTGCGTCGGACGAGACGCGGGTCCGACAGGTCCCGACGGTCGAGGCCCAGCCCCGACCCGGCGTGCCGAGCGTGCAGCCGTCGGTCGGCGACGAGACGGTCGTCCGCTCGGCGGGACCGCTCGTGCAGCCGATCCAGCCCTCGGCCCCGATCATCGTCGGAGCGGCCTCGCTGCCCTCCGAGACGATCCGCCGAGACCGCCTCGAGACCGCCGCTGCAGTTCCCACGGAGGACCCCGATGCCGATGCGGCCGGACGAGGCAGACGTCGCCGACTGACCCGCCTCCTCATCGTGGGCGCCGTCGCGGTGCTGGCGGTCGGCGGCATCGCGGCCGGGATCATCTGGCAGGGGGCGGCCGCCGACCCGAAGCCCACGGCCGCCGCGACCGGGGCGCCGATCCAACTGAGCGACGTCCCCTCGCCGAAGCCGTTCGGCGTGAACATCAGCGAGGACGGCAGCGTCGTCACCTTCATCTGGGACAACCCGGACCCGCAGGACGGCGACTCGTACATCTACCAGGTGACGAGCAGCGGCAAGAATTCGCCGAAGGTACCGACCTCGACGTATGCGGTCGATCTGAAGCCGAGCGCTCCGGGCGCGCAGCTGTGCATCGAGGTGGTGATCGTCCGAGGCGGCGTCACCTCACCCGATCCACTCGAGATGTGCTCGCAGCAGTAGCGGGACCGAGACGATGACCGACCACAGGGGGACCAGACGATGACCACGGACGAGGCGACCGACACGGCGACGACGAAGACGGCGGTGCGCGTCGAGTTCTGCGGCGAGGAGTACGCCGTGGACGCACGCAAGCCGTTCCTGATCGGGCGCGAGGGTGACCTCGTCGTCGACGAGAACCCCTTCCTGCACCGGACCTTCCTCAGCGTGACCTTCGATGCCGGGCTCTGGTGGCTCACGAACATCGGGAACACCCTCTCCGCGACGGTGACGGACACGACCGGTAACGTGCAGGCGTGGCTCGCGCCCGGTGCCCGGCTTCCGATCGTGTTCCCCGAGCTGCAGGTGTTGTTCAGTGCCGGGACGACGACCTACGACTTCACGATCACCTCGGACCTCGAGTACTTCAGTCCGTCGCAGCTCTCGACGACCACCGCCGGAACCACGACGGTCGGGCCGATCCACCTGACGAGCAGCCAGCGCCTCCTCATCGTGGCCCTGGCAGAGGACGTCCTGCGCCAGGCGTCGCCCGGTCGCGGCGAGATCCCGGCGTCCGCCGCCGCTGCCGCCCGCCTCGGTTGGAGCCAGACCACCTTCAACCGCAAGCTCGACAACGTCTGCGACAAGCTCGACAAGTTCGGTGTCCAGGGGCTGCGCGGCGGGCCGGGGAAACTCGCGACCGGCCGTCGTGCACGGCTCGTCGAGTACGCGGTCTCGACCCGTCTCGTGGACGCCAGCGACCTCCCGCTCCTCGACCACGCCGATCAGGCGGATGCCGGCGAGGTCGGCCCCGGCCGTTAACGAGCGCGACATCTGATGTATGTCATTCTTGTCGATGAGACTGACTCGCAACTTTGCTAGACTCAGCGGCGACCGTGGCATGATGGCGGCCGCCTGACCGAACACTTCACCTGGGGGATCGTGAGCAACTGGAGTGCCTGGCTGCGCAAACGCAAGACCGCGGCCTCGATCACGGCCCTGTCGGTCCTCGTCGCCGTGCCGGTGACCGCCGCGCTCATCCACCAGGGCTTCCCGGTCACGGAGGTCGACCTCGAGTCCCGCGACGTCTGGGTCACCAACGGCGAGTCGCTCCTCGCGGGGCGGCTCAACGATCAGATCTCCGAACTCGACGGAGCGGTGTCGACGGCGTCGAACAACGCCGACGTGCTGCAGGACGGCGACGACGTCTTCCTCCAGGACAAGGCGCTCTCCTCGCTCGAACGCATCGATCCGGCCTTCACGAGCCTCATCCAGCGTGTCTCGCTGCCGACCGGCGCGACGGTGCACTACGGCGGCGACCGACTCTCGGTCGTGGCGGGGGAGACCGGCAAGCTCTGGTCCGTCGATGCCGCGGGGGAGCTCCGCTTCGACCCCACGGAGACGAAGCCGATCGTCTCCATCGGCAAAGCCGGTCAAGCGGTCGTCACCTCGACGGGCACCATCCTCGCGGTCGCACCCGCGAAGGGGCGCCTCTACCGCATCCTGCCCGACGGCACGAAGACCGAGTCGAAGCTCCCGAAGCTCGACGACTACCAGTTGAGTGCTGCCGGTGAGCAGGCGGTCATCCTCGACCTGAAGTCCGGCGACCTCGTGAAGCAGGACGGCTCCGTCGTCGAGCTGCCGGGCAAGCCGCTGAAGATCCAGGAGCCGTCGGCATCGGACGACGCCGCCGTCATCGCGACCGGTGACTCGCTCGTCCGCGTCCCACTCGGCGGCGGCGACCCGGAGGTGCTCGACGCGGACGTCACCACAGCGGCGACGAGTGCGGCCGAGGTCACGGCACCGGTCAACCTCGACGGCTGCATGCACGGAGCCTGGGCCTCCTCGAGTCGGTACGCAGCCGAGTGCGCCGACAAGAAGCCGGTCATCGAGGACATCAACCCGGAGACCATCGGCCAGCAGCTCGTCTTCCGGGTGAACCGCTCGGTCATCGCCCTGAACAACGTCCAGACCGGCAACTCCTGGCTCGTCCAGGCGAACATGCGCCTCGTCGACAACTGGGACGAGGTGACACCCCCGCAGGAGGAGGACGGCGAGGACGGCGACGAGAAGGCGTCCGAGCAGTCCTTCGAGGACACGCTCGCCGAGCGCACCGAGGAGAACCGTCCGCCGATCGCCCGCGACGACGCGTTCGGCGTCCGTCCGGGTCGCGCGACGGTCCTGCCGCTGCTCGACAACGATTCCGATGCGGACGGCGACGTCCTGACGATCCAGAACACCAGCGACGTCGCGGCGGAGACCGGCAAGCTGGAGTACATCGACGGCGGGCGTGCGCTCCAGTTCACCCCGGCCGAGGGGTTCGTGGCCGGGACGACGTCGTTCCGCTACTCCGTCAACGACGGCCGCCCAGGCGGCGTGGCCGAAGCGAACGTGAGCATCGCCATCAAACCGCCCGAGGTCAACGAGCCGCCGACGTCCCATCGCGAGGCCGCCGTGTCGGTCGAGGCCGGGCAGACGGTCACCTACAACGTGCTCGCCGACTGGCGTGATCCCGACGGCGACGACATCTTCCTCCAGTCGGCGTCGCCGGCGTCCAGCGACCTCGTCCGGTTCACCCCGGACGGGTTCGTGACGTTCACGCACGCCTCGCCCGAGATGGGTCCGCGCGACGTCAAGTTCGTCGTGTCCGACGGGGTCACCTCGGCGGAGGGCACCCTCAAGGTCGACGTGCAGCCCGCCGGAGCCTTGAGCCCGATCGGGACACCCGACTTCGTCTCGACCTTCGTCGGCGAGTCCGCGCTCGTCCAACCGCTGGCGAACGACCAGTCCCCGAGTGGGGCCCCGCTCGGCCTCATCGGTGTCGAGGCCCTGCAGGGCGGACTCGTGTCCTCGCCGAGCCTCGAGAAGCAGTCGGTCACCGTGTCCTCGAACGAGCCCGGCACCTACTACCTGAAGTACACACTCGGCGCCGGAATCGCCTCCAGCATCGGGCTCATCCGCGTCGACGTCCTCGAGAAGCCCACCGACGTGCGGCCCCCCGTCGCTGTGAAGGACGAGGGATATCTCCGGCCGAACGAGACGATCACGATCCCGGTCCTCGCCAACGACGAGTCACCGGGCGGGCAGGTGCTCGCCGTGCAGTCCGTCTCCGTTCCCGACGAGTCGACCTCGTTGTCCGTCGAGGTCCTCGACAGCGCGGTCATCCGCGTCTCCTCGTCCGCGCCGATCGAACAGCAGCTGCAGTTCACCTACGTCGTGTCCGACGGCACCTCGTCGGCGACGGCGGCCGTGACGGTCGTGCCGGTGCCACCGCTGCCGAAGCATCAGGCACCGGTCGCGACCGATGACGCGGTCGTCGTCCGAGCGGGCGACATCGCCAACGTCGCGGTGCTCGAGAACGACTACCACCCGGACGCGGCGGTCATGCTCGTCGATCGCGAGCTCGTCGAGGATCCGACCGCCGGCCTCGCCTTCGTCGACGACGACGAGGTCCGCTTCCAGGCGCCGAGCGAACCGGGCACCTACACGACGACGTACCGCGTGTACGACACCTTCGGTGAGGCCGACACGGCGACGGTCACGTTCAACGTGGTCGGCGAGGACAAGAAGAACAACCAGCCGCCCGTGCCGCAGCTGCTCACCTCGCGCGTGTTCGCGGGTGCGACGGTCCGCGTGGACGTCCCGCTCGACGGGCTGGACCCGAACGGTGACTCCGTCGTCGTCGACGACATCGCCTCGGCACCGTTGCTCGGTCGGGTCATCGAGCAGGGGAGTACGTGGTTCGTCTACGAGGCGGCTCCGGACTCCTCCGGGACCGACACCTTCCAGTACCGGGTGAAGGACACCTACGGCGCGGTCGCCGTCGGCTCGATCAAGATCGGGGTCATCGGACGCCCGGAGGTCGACGGCCAGCCGAACGCGGTCGACGACTACATCGAGGTCCTCCCGGGCAAGGTCGCTTCCGTACCGGTGCTCTCGAACGACTCCGATCCGAACGGGTACAAGCTCAAACTCGAACCGAAGCTGCTCTCGGTGGACGACGGCCTCACCGCCGAGGTCAGCAAGAGCCGCGTCGTCATCGAAGTGCCGGAGGAGGAGGCGTTCTTCACCGTCCGGTACCAGATCACCAACGGCAAGGGTGGCATCGACAGCGCCTACATCCAGGTCAAGGTCACGAAGGATGCGAAGCCGCAGTTCCCCGAGGCGGATGACCACGTCCTCGAGGACGCCGACATCGTCGGCAAGAAGACCATCGACATCGACGTGCTCGACGGCGCGCAGAACCCCGGCGGGCTGATCGACGACCTGAAGCCGAGCCTCGAAGGTGTGAACGCCGCCTCCGGCGAGGTCCGCGACGGCGGCACCATCCGGGTGACCCTCACCGACCGACGCCAGGCGATCGCCTACCGGTTGACGGACCCGGTCACGCAGCTGAGTGGCGCCGCGTTCATCATCGTGCCGGCCGCGACGGACGGCGAGCCACCGCGGATGAAGAGCCCGCTGCCGGAGCAGATCGTCAAGGTCAACGAGACGCGCACCTGGAAGCTTTCCGACATCACCGAGGCGCCCTCGGGCAAGCCGGTCACGATCGCCTCCGAGGGCAGCGTCGTCAACTTCCGGAGCAACGGCACGTCGAGCTACGTCGACGACGCCACGATCACCTTCACCCCGGCGAAGGACTACCGCGGACCCGCCTCGGTGAGCTTCGAGGCCACGGACGGCCGAGAGAGCAAACTGCTCACGCTGCCGATCACGGTGGGCGACCCGAACCTCGAAGACGTCCCGCCGACGTTCACCCCGCCGACGGTGACGATCGAGGCCGGCGAGGCTCCGGTGACCGTCGACCTGCGGGCGTCGAGCGACCACCCGAACCCGAAGATCCTCGCGGCGCTCACCTACCAGGGCTTCGGTGGCACGACCGCGGGCGTCCAGGGCAGCCTCTCCGGTTCGCAGGTGTCGATCTCCGCCCCGCAGGGGACGCAACCCGGTACCTCGGCCACGCTGACGTTCACCGTGAACTACAAGGAGTACTCCGTCCCGGGGTCGATCAACGTCCGCGTCGTCTCCTCGACCAGGCCGCTCCCACGTGCCATCGACGACCGCGTCGAAGAGGGCCGCAAGAACAAGGCCGAGTCGATCAGCGTGCTCGCGAACGACTACAACCCGTTCCCCGACACCCCGCTCAAGATCGTCGACGCCACCGTTGAGAGCGCGCCGGCCGGTGGGGCGACGGCCACGTTCTCCGGTGGCACGGTAACGGTCACCCCCGGTTCGTCGAAGAGCGGGACCGTGAGCGTCATCTACACGGTCCAAGACGCGACGAACGACCCCAACCGGAAGGTCCAGGGTCGCATCACGGTCATCGTGAAGGACGTGCCCGATCCACCGTCGCTCAGCCTGAAGAGTGCGAAGAGCGGCAAGATCACCGTCGTCGTCGGCGGTTCGCCGGCGAGCAACGGCTCGCCCATCGACTACCACGCGGTGAAGTGGAGCGGCGGCGGGGAGAAGCAGTGCGCCCCCGGCAACGACTGCACCTTCGACGTGACGAACGGGCAGAGCTACACCTTCACCGCCTATGCCCACAACGCCGTGGGTCCGAGCGCAGGTTCGAACGAGATCTCGGCGACCGCCTACGGCGTGCCGAGTGCGCCACAGAACGTCTCGCTGAAGTCGTCAGGGGATGCGCCGGCGACGTTGACCATGCGGTGGAACGCCCCCGCCGACACCGGCGGACAGGTCGACAAGTACCACTGGCGGATCATGAGCGGCTCCAGCACGGTGCAGACCGGGACGACGGGTGGCACCAGCGACTCGGTGGGTGGCATCGGCGCCGGTACCTACCAGGTCTACGTCTCTGCGGAGGGTCCCGGAGGTACCGGACCTGAAGGCGGGCCGGCCGAGGTGACGGTGAACAATCCGCCGCCGCCGAAGCCGAGCGGCTCGCTCTACAAATCCGGTCAACCGCACGCGTGTCAGAGCGGCGGTACCGGTTGCTACGACGTCGGAGTCCGCTACGCCGACGTCCCGAACGGCAACTACGACGTGCAGATCCAGCGCAATGGCTCGGCGGTGGGTTCGACCTCGAACATCAACGCCAGCGGGACGGGCAGCTTCGTCCACAACAACCACCTGGGCGTCATCCCCGCCGGTGAGACGATCACCGCGTTCTTCCGGAACACGGCGACGGGCGAGACGTTCAGCATCGGGGCCACCTCAGCAGCCGCATGGAACGCGATGTAGCGGCTCGACCTTCCACCTCTCCCTCCTACACGAAAGCATCCAACACCTCCATGACTGTCACGCAGGAACAGGCCACCTGGTTCGCCGACGCGTTCGGCAAGCTCGTCGGCAACGTCGAGCAGGCCATCCTCGGCAAGGAGCACGTCATCAAGCTCGTCGTCACGGCCATGCTCTCGGAGGGCCACGTGCTCCTCGAGGACTACCCGGGCACCGGCAAGACCGTGCTCGCGAAGGCCCTCGCGAACACGCTCGACGGCACGAGCTCGCGGATCCAGTTCACGCCCGACCTCCTGCCGTCCGACGTCACCGGTGTGACGATCTACGACCAGGGCAAGGGGATCTTCGAGTTCCACAAGGGGCCGATCTTCGCCTCCATCGTGCTGGCGGACGAGATCAACCGTGCCTCGCCGAAGACGCAGTCGGCACTCCTTGAGGTCATGGAGGAGGGCATCGTCACGATCGACGGCACGAGCTACGAGGCCGGCCAGCCCTTCATGGTCATCGCGACGCAGAACCCGATCGAACAGGCGGGCACCTACAAGCTGCCCGAGGCGCAGCTCGACCGTTTCCTCATCAAGACGACGCTCGGCTACCCCGACCGCCAGACCTCCGTGAACCTGCTGCTCGACGCCTCCAACCGGGCACGCGCGACGAAGGTGCAACCGATCATCGCCTCCAGCGCGGTCGTCACCATGGCGCAGCTCGCCACCGAGGTGCACGTCGACGGCAGCATCCTCGAGTACGTCGCCGACGTCGTTGCGGCCACCCGCGATGACCAGGACGTCGCCCTCGGCGTGAGCATGCGTGGTGCTCTCGCGCTCGTGCGCGCCGTCAAGACCTGGGCGATCTCGCAGGGACGCACCTACGTCACCCCCGACGACGTCAACGACCTCGCGCAGGCCGTCCTCGCGCACCGCATCATCATCGACCCCGAGTCCGACTTCGCCGGCGTGACCGCGCAGGACGTCGTCGCCCGGGTCCTCGTCAGCATCGCTCCGCCGGCGTACCGCGCAGCATGAGCGAGACCCTCGAGCAGCGCGCCGCCGCCGCGCCGGACGGATCCGATCCGGTCCGCACGGCGTCGGTCGGTGCGCCTGCCGAGGCGGGCCAGGACGGCCCCGATGCGCACGTCGACGGTGCGCCGGCTCCCGCCCGACGGCCGAACCCGTTCCGCAGCGCGCTCGACGGCGTCGGTGCCGTCGTCGTGCCCTGGGCCAGGGTCGCCTGGACGGCAGCGCAACCCGTGCTCGCTGTCGTCAGCGGCCTCGGCTGGGTCGTGCTCGCGATCGGCGTCATCGCGACCGTCGCCGGCTTCATCCTGGGGTGGGCGGAACTCGTCTTCCTCGGCTTCGTGCCGCTGGCCGCGTTGCTGGCCTCCGTCGCCTACCTCTTCGGGCGGTCGACCTTCCGTATCTCCATCCACTTGAACCCCACCCGGGTGACCGTCGGCGAGCGCGCGATCGGGCAGGTCCTCATCGCCAACCCCGGCAACCGCGCCACGACGCCCACGCGCCTCGAGGTCCCCGTGGGCTACGGCCTCGCGGAGTTCGCCATTCCGGCGATCCCGAAGGACGGCGAACACGAGGAACTGTTCGCCGTTCCGACGAACCGGCGAGCCGTCATCCCAGCCGGGCCCGCCGTGTCGGTCCGTGGCGACCAGCTCGGCCTGTTGCGCCGCGAGGTGCGCTGGACGGAACCGGTCGAGCTCTTCGTGCATCCCGAGACCACGCGCCTCCACCCGACGGCCGCCGGTCTCATCCGCGACCTCGAGGGCCTCGTCACGAAGACCATCACGAACAACGACATCTCCTTCCATGCGCTCCGCGGGTACGTCCCCGGCGACGACCGCCGCTACATCCACTGGAAGTCCTCCGCGAAGACGGGCCAGCTCATGGTGCGGCAGTTCGAGGAGACGCGGCGGTCGCAGCTCACCATGGTGATGACGACCGACTCGCGCTATTACGCCGACGACGAGGACGAGTTCGAGTTGGCGGTGTCGCTCACCGCGTCGATCGCGACCCAGGTGATCCTCGACCAGGTCCCGATCAGCGTCGTGACCGACCGGCTTGCGCTGCGGACCCACACCGTGACCTCCTTCCTCGACGACAGCTGCCGTCTGCAGCTCGCCGAGGGCACCTTCGACACCCCGCGCACCTTCGCCCGGGAGACCACGAAGCGCCTGCCGGCACCGAGCGTCGTCATCATCGTCGCCGGTTCGCGACTCGAGGCACAGGAGTACCGGGGGATCCAGCGCCTCTTCGGTCCCGATGTCAACGTGTTCGGCATCCGCGTCGAACGCGGTGCACGGGCCGGCATCAAGGACGTCGCCGGGATGAACGTCATGACGGTCGGAGCCTTGAGCGACCTCGCCAAGGTCATGTCGAGGGCGCTGTGAGCGGGGTCGACGAGCGCACGACGGTGCGCCCGCCACGCGCGGCCGCCGGGTCCGCCGCGGACGTCGACGTCCAGGGCATCGTCCCGACCTTCGTCGCGCCGTGGCCGTTGCCCGGCCGCTCCTGGATCGACCTCGCGGTCGTCTTCGTCCTCGCGGCCCTCGGCCTGCTCGGCTTCGGTGCGGCGCTCAGCGGCACCGGGTTCCTCCTCGCCGGTCTCGGTGGCCTCGCGCTCGGCATGGCGGTGGGCGTCGCCTCCCACGCCCTCCGGCTGAACGCGCTCCTGACCGGCCTCTCGACCGTCCTCGTCTTCTACGTCTTCGGCAGTGCCCTGGCGATGCCGTCCGTGGCGACGTTCGCGGTCCTCCCGAACCTGCGGACCCTCGGTGGCATCAGCATCGGCGCCGTGTTCGGGTGGAAGGACTTCGTCACCCTGCAGACCCCGCTGAGCGCGCCCGCGTACATCATGACGCTGCCCTACGTTGCGGGGCTGCTCGTCGGTGTCGTCTCCGCCGTGCTCGCCGTCCGCTGGCTGCCGCGGCGTCCGCAGGTCGCCGTCCGCTGCGCCATCGTGCTCGTCGGCCCGACCGTGCTGTACGCCCTCGGCGTCCTCCTCGGTACGCAGACGCCCTTCCTGGCGGCCGTCCGCGGGATCGCGTTCGCGCTCATCGCCCTCCTCTGGCTCGGGTGGCGGCCGGGTGCCGGTCGTGGCGAGAACGCGGCAGCGTCGACCACCGCCGTCCTCCGTCGCAAGAAGATCATCGGTACGGCGGTCCTCGCCGCGGTCGCGGTCGTCGTCGGCGGCGGCGCGGCCGTCGTCGCCTCGCCAGCCGCGGACTCCCGGTTCGTCCTCCGCGAGGTCGTCACCCCGCCGTTCGACCCCCTGGAGTACCCGAGCCCGCTCGCCGGGTTCCGCGAGTACACGAAGGACCTCGCCGAGACGAAGCTCTTCACCGCCACCGGCCTCGAGCCGGGGGATCGGATCCGTCTGGCGGCCATGGACAGCTACGACGGACGTCTGTGGACCGTCTCCGGGCCCTCCACGGCGACCGACGGTTCCGGTGCCTTCGAGCTCGTCGGCGATCACCTTCCCGGACCGCAGCTCATGACACCGGGCAGCGACCGACGGGTCTCGATCGACATCACCGGCTACGACGACATCTGGGTGCCCAGCGTCGGGTACCCGAGCGCGCTCACCCTCGACGGCAAGGCGGCGGAGCGATCCGAGGACATCCGCTACAACGCCGAGAGTGGCGCGGCCGTCATCACCTCGGGCATCGGCACGGGCGACGACTACGAGGAGCGGACCACCACGCAGGCGGTCCCGAGCGACACGGCCCTCGCGACGACGCCGACCGCAGCGGTCGAGCTGCCGCCCGTCACGAACATCCCGGACATCGTGGTCGCGAAGGCCTCGGAGTTCGTCGGCACCGAGACGACGCCCATGGGGCAGCTGCGCGCGATCGAGCAGACCCTCCGCACCACCGGGTTCCTCAGCCACGGGCTCGCCTCGGACAGCTCTCCGTCACGCGCCGGCCACGGTGCCGACCGGATGTCGGAGCTGTTCACCCGCACACCGATGGTCGGCGACGAGGAGCAGTACGCGTCGGCGTTCGCGCTCATGGCTCGCTCGCTCGGCTACCCCGCGCGAGTCGTCATGGGCTTCGCGCCCGAGGTGACCGAGGGCCAGGGTTCGGTGCAGGTCGTCGGAGACGACGTGACGGCGTGGGTCGAGGTGCCCTTCGAGGGCTACGGCTGGGTGGCGTTCTCACCGACCCCCGACGAGACCGAGATCCCGCAGGACCAGGATCCCAAGCCCAAGACCGAGCCGCAGCCGCAGGTGCGTCAGCCGCCGCGCAGCGACAACCTCGACGACAGCCTCCTCACCGAGGCCTCGATCGACGACGGCGACGACAAGGACAAGAACGACGGACTCGTGATCCCGGAATGGGTGTGGTGGCTCGCGCTGATCGTGGGTGTCCCGGTGTCGCTGTACGTCATCCCGCTCCTCGCCATCTCGGGTGCGAAGCGTCGGCGGACGAAGCGTCGCCGCGCGGGCGGTGGTGATCGCAGTGCCGCCGGTGCGTGGGACGAGCTGATCGACCGCTACGCCGAGCTCGGGTACACGGTGCCCGCGGCCGCCACGCGGTCGACCACGGCATCCGCGCTCGGAGCCCAGGAACCGGAGGGCGCGACCACGCTCACCGCGCTCGCGGGGACGACCGACGACGTCGTCTTCTCCGGTCGTGACGTGGACGATACGACGGCCGACGAGCTGTGGCAGCGGTCGGAGGCCGAGGCGTCACGGGCGCAGGGAGCGCTCGGCTGGTTCGCCCGCCAGCGGAGCCGGTTCCGCTACCGCGCGAAACGCAGTCTCGTGAGTCGGCTGCAGCCGTCCGGTTCGCTCGCCCGGCGAGCAGCACGCGACCAGCGCGCCACCGGAGGTCGCTGAGGCCGATACAGCCGCCGAGGCGCTACCCTCGGTGAGTATGGAGCGCTCGCTCGAGACCAGCGTGAGCCAGGCCGTCGACGCCTGGCTCCGGTGGCTGCCGCGCTGGCACCCCGCCGCCCACCGCGGACGCACCCGGATCTGCCGCCGGTGCATCGGCTCCCCGATCCTGCGCGCAGCAGGCCTCGTCGATGACGTCCCGCACCAGGTGCAGCACGGTCTCGCCACCCGGATGAAGGCCCTCGTCGACCACGCGGTGGCGGAATACACCGAGCAGAACCTCCCCGTCCTCCGTGCCGAACTGCGTGCCGCCGACCTGCGCGAGGCGCAGCGCTCCTACCGTCCGGGGGAGGGGCTCGACCCGGAGTTCGACGGCCTGCAGCTCGACCCCGACCCGGATCCCGAGCAGCCCTACCTCTTCACCCTCGCGGAGCTCGGCGAGTCCCAGGCGAGGACCGTCCCACCACCCCCGCCGTTGTCCGACGACGCGAAGGAGGCGCTGCGCACCGAGATCGCCCTCGCCGACCAGTGCGCGAACGAGACCGGGCGCCGCATCTGCGAACTGCTCGTCGGGCACCGCCTCGCCATCCACGACGCCGTCGAGCGGTACGTCGAACCGCAGGTCACCGCGCTCCTCGACGACCTCGCGCTCGAGCTCGATTCCCCCACCTCGCCCTGGTAGCCGTCGGGGCACACCCGAACGCAGGAGGGGAGATCTCCCCATCGTGCTGTCCGACACCCGTCACTATACTTTCGAGCACTTGTCATCAGCACGATCCATGCTCATTGGGGGCGCAACACCATGACCGATCCCGGAGATCAGAACCCGCAGCAGCCCCAGTGGCAGCGACCGCCCGCCCAGCCCGACCCGCAGCAGGGATGGCAGGGTAACGGCCCACAGCAGTCGGGCTCAGGCCAGCAGCAGACGGGTCAGTACGGACAGCAGTCGCCGTATGGGCAGTCGCCGACCCAGCCGTCAGGGCAGTACGGGCAGCAGTCCGGCCAGTACGGTGAGCAGTCGTCCGGCCAGCACAGCCAGCAGACGAGTCAGTACGGCCAGTACAGCCAGCAGACCGGTCAATACGGTCAGACGGCGCAGTACGGCCAGCAGCCGACCGAGCAGTTCGGTCAGCAGGGCACCGGTCAGTACGGCCAGCAGCCCACCGAGCAGTACGGCCAGGCGCCGTACGCGCAGGGCGGCTACGGCGGCGGCCAGCAGCCGCCCAAGAAGAAGCTCTCGAAGAAGGGGCTCACCGGCATCATCGCCGGCGGAAGCGCCCTCCTCCTCATCATCGTCGGTGGCATCGTCGGGGTCAGCGTCGGTAACGCCCTCCACGCCCCGGAGGTGACGGTCAAGAGCTACCTCGACGCCCTCAAGTCGGGCGACGCCGAACAGGCGCTCAAGCTCTCCGGTACCGAGGTGTCGGCGGCCGACGTGCTGCTGACCGACGACGCGTACAAGGCGGCGTCCGGCAAGGTCTCCGGTTACACGATCGGGAAGACGACGACCAGCGGGAACACCGCGACCGTCGAGGCCCGTCTCACCCAGGGTGGCGAGAGCGTCGACCAGGAGTTCACGCTCACCAAGGTCGGCAAGGACGCCGTGCTCTTCGACAAGTGGAAGCTCGAGGCTCCCGAACTCAGCACGGTCCAGGTCGACGTGGTCGCCCCTGAGGACGCGGTCGCGACGGTCGGCGGTGTCGACCTCACCGACGTCGAACCGATCGCCGAGGGTTCGTACCAGCTGCGTGCCCTCCCGGGCACCTACGACGTCGCCCTCAGTGAGAGCGACTGGTACACCGCCGAGGCGACGACCACGACGGCCGTGGGCTTCGGTCAGGCCGCGGAACCCGCGACGCTCGCCGTCGCCCTCACCGACGCCGGGACGACCGCCGTCGAGGAGGCCGTCAACGCGTACATCGACGGCTGCGGTGCGGCGACGGAGCTCGCCCCGGAGGGGTGCCCCTTCGAGATCCGCAACGACACCGGCTTCACCCCCTCCGGCGTGACCTGGAAGTTCGACACGCGCCCGACCTTCACGATCGGCGACTTCGCGGGCGGCGGCTGGACCGTCGACTCCGAGACCGTCGGACGCATGTCGATGACCTGCACGCTGACCGACCCGGCCACCGGCCAGACCGGCCCGGGCTACAGCATCAACCCGGTCGACTTCGTCGTCGGTGGCACGATCGAGGGCTTCACCGACGAGGGCGCGACCTTCGTCCCGTCCCCGTAGACGCCGAGCTGTACGGCCCCTGGGAGCGATGCTCCCAGGGGCCGTCGTCGTTTGACCACAGCCTGTCGGCGGGCTAGTCTTGGTTGGGTGTGCGCGCTGTCGTGCGCTCTCGTGCTGTCCACGTTCTCCGGAGCCTGGCTCGGGGGAGTGGACAGCAGTCTTGCACCATCGGGTTGATCCCCGCCGGGCTGGTCCCGGTTGCCGATCGCCCCCACGGCATACCCACCACGAAAGCGACGCGCACTCGCGCGGCGCCGGTGGGTCCATACGACCTCGTGATCCGGGAGACCGGTCCACGAATGCTGCAGTACCACTGTCACCGTGCAGTCATCATCAAGGAGCAAGTAGTGCCAACCATTCAGCAGTTGGTTCGGAAGGGCCGCAGCCCCAAGGTCGTCAAGACCAAGGCGCCCGCCCTGAAGAGCAACCCCCAGCAGGCCGGCGTGTGCACCCGCGTGTACACCACCACCCCGAAGAAGCCGAACTCGGCGATGCGCAAGGTCGCCCGCGTGAAGCTGCGCAACGGCACCGAGGTCACCGCGTACATCCCCGGTGAGGGCCACAACCTCCAGGAGCACTCGCTGGTCCTGGTCCGTGGTGGTCGTGTGAAGGACCTCCCGGGTGTCCGTTACAAGATCGTCCGTGGCGCCCTCGACACGCAGGCCGTCAAGAACCGCAAGCAGGCTCGCAGCCGCTACGGCGCGAAGATGGAGAAGAAGTAATGCCTCGCAAGGGTCCAGCTCCGAAGCGTCCCGTCGTCGCCGATCCCGTCTACGGCGCCCCCATCGTCAGCCAGCTCGTCAACAAGATCCTGCTGGACGGCAAGAAGGGCCTCGCTGAGCGCATCGTCTACGACGCACTCGAAGGCGTCACCGCCAAGAACCAGGGCGACGCCGTCGTCACGCTCAAGAAGGCGCTCGACAACGTCCGCCCGACCCTCGAGGTGCGTTCGCGCCGCGTCGGTGGTTCCACCTACCAGGTGCCGGTCGAGGTCAAGCCTCACCGCGCCAACACCCTCGCCCTGCGCTGGCTCGTGAGCTACGCGAAGGGCCGCCGCGAGAAGACGATGACCGAGCGTCTCCAGAACGAGATCCTCGACGCATCGAACGGTCTCGGTGCAGCCGTCAAGCGTCGTGAAGACACGCACAAGATGGCCGAGTCGAACAAGGCGTTCGCGCACTACCGCTGGTAGTCGCCGCCCGATGCGAGGGCGGGCGATCCGCCCGCCCTCGCGTCACCGAGTGAATCAGCTCACCCCTACCTATCCCCGGAGGACCCCGTGGCACAAGACGTGCTCACCGACCTGAACAAGGTCCGCAACATCGGCATCATGGCCCACATCGATGCCGGCAAGACCACCACCACCGAGCGCATCCTGTTCTACACGGGCGTCAACCACAAGATCGGCGAGACCCACGACGGTGCGTCGACGATGGACTGGATGGCGCAGGAGCAGGAGCGCGGCATCACCATCACGTCCGCCGCGACGACCTGTTTCTGGAACAAGAACCAGATCAACATCATCGACACCCCCGGCCACGTCGACTTCACGGTCGAGGTCGAGCGTTCGCTCCGCGTCCTCGACGGCGCGGTCGCGGTGTTCGACGGCAAGGAGGGCGTCGAGCCCCAGTCCGAGACCGTCTGGCGTCAGGCCGACAAGTACGACGTCCCGCGCATCTGCTTCGTCAACAAGATGGACAAGCTCGGCGCCGACTTCTACTTCACCGTCGACACGATCATCAGCCGCCTCGGCGCGAAGCCGCTGGTCATCCAGCTGCCGATCGGTGCCGAGTCCAACTTCGAGGGCGTCGTCGACCTCGTCGAGATGCGTGCGCTCACCTGGCGCGGAGACGCCAAGGGTGACGTCGAGATGGGCGCCAAGTACGCCATCGAGGAGATCCCGGAAGACCTCAAGGAGAAGGCGGCCGAGTACCGCACCGCGCTCCTCGAGGCCGTCGCCGAGACCGACGACGCGCTCATGGAGAAGTACTTCGGTGGCGAAGAGCTGACCGTCGCGGAGATCAAGGCCGCGATCCGTCACCTCACCATCACGAGCACCATGTACCCGGTCCTCTGTGGCTCCGCGTTCAAGAACCGCGGCGTCCAGCCGATGCTCGACGCCGTCATCGACTACCTCCCCTCCCCGCTCGACGTCCCGGCCATCGAGGCCCACGACGCGCGCGACGAGGAGAAGGTCGTGGAGCGTCACCCCGACTCGACCGAGCCCTTCACCGCGCTCGCGTTCAAGGTCGCGGTGCACCCGTTCTTCGGTCGCCTGACGTACGTCCGCGTCTACTCGGGTCGTCTCGACTCCGGTGCGCAGATCATCAACTCGACCAAGGGCAAGAAGGAGCGCATCGGGAAGATCTTCCAGATGCACGCCAACAAGGAGAACCCGGTCGACTTCGTCACCGCCGGTCACATCTACGCGGTCATCGGCCTGAAGGACACCACCACCGGTGACACCCTGTCCGACCCGCAGCACCAGGTCGTCCTCGAGTCGATGAGCTTCCCGGAGCCCGTCATCGAGGTCGCGATCGAGCCGAAGACCAAGGCCGACCAGGAGAAGCTGGGCACCGCGATCCAGAAGCTGGCCGAAGAGGACCCGACGTTCCGCACCGAGCAGAACACCGAGACCGGCCAGACGGTCATCAAGGGCATGGGCGAGCTCCACCTCGACATCCTCGTCGACCGCATGAAGCGCGAGTTCAACGTCGAGGCCAACGTCGGCAAGCCGCAGGTCGCGTACCGCGAGACCATCAAGCGCAAGGTCGAGAAGTACGGCTACACGCACAAGAAGCAGACCGGTGGTTCGGGTCAGTTCGCGAAGATCCAGTTCGATCTGGAGCCGATGGACGTCACTCCGGAGACGACCTACGAGTTCGTGAACGCCGTGACCGGTGGTCGCATCCCGCGCGAGTACATCCCGTCGATCGACGCCGGTTTCCAGGATGCCCTGCAGGTTGGTGGCCTCGCCGGCTACCCGGTCGTGGGTGTCAAGGCGATCATCACCGATGGTGCGGCGCACGACGTCGACTCCTCGGAGATGGCGTTCAAGATCGCCGGCTCGATGGGTCTCAAGGAGGCCTACTCGCGTGCCAACCCCGTCCTCCTCGAGCCGCTCATGGCGGTCGAGGTGCGTACTCCTGAGGAGTACATGGGCGACGTCATCGGAGACCTCAACTCGCGCCGTGGACAGATCCAGTCCATGGACGACGCCACCGGCGTCAAGGTCATCCGTGCCAACGTGCCGCTCTCCGAGATGTTCGGCTACATCGGCGACCTCCGGTCGAAGACCTCTGGTCGTGCCGTGTACTCGATGACGTTCGAGAGCTACGCGGAGGTCCCGAAGGCTGTCGCCGACGAGATCATCCAGAAGAACAAGGGCGAGTAGTCACTCACTCTCTCTTCACCGCGGTCCGGCCGGGTGTGCGAACACCCGGGCGGATCGCGTAACATGAATACACATCCCTGCAGTGCGTCGGGCATCGAATGGTGCCCGGCGTCCCGCACAACGTCCTGAGGAGGACTCACAGTGGCAAAGGCCAAGTTCGAGCGGACCAAGCCGCACGTCAACATCGGTACGATCGGTCACGTCGACCACGGCAAGACCACGCTCACCGCGGCGATCTCGAAGGTCCTGGCGGACAAGTTCCCGTCCGCGACCAACGTGCAGCGCGACTTCGCGTCGATCGACTCCGCGCCGGAAGAGCGTCAGCGTGGTATCACGATCAACATCTCGCACGTCGAGTACGAGACCCCGAAGCGCCACTACGCGCACGTCGACGCCCCCGGTCACGCTGACTACATCAAGAACATGATCACCGGTGCTGCGCAGATGGACGGCGCGATCCTGGTCGTCGCCGCCACTGACGGCCCGATGGCTCAGACGCGTGAGCACGTGCTGCTCGCCAAGCAGGTCGGCGTCCCCTACCTGCTCGTCGCGCTGAACAAGTCCGACATGGTCGACGACGAGGAGATCCTGGAGCTCGTCGAGCTCGAGGTCTCCGAGCTGCTCGCCTCGCAGGGCTTCGCTGAGGACGCACCGGTCGTCCGCGTCTCGGGCCTCAAGGCGCTCGAGGGCGACGAGAAGTGGGTGCAGAGCATCCTCGACCTCATGGACGCCGTGGACGCCAACGTCCCCGACCCCGTGCGCGACAAGGACAAGCCCTTCCTCATGCCGATCGAGGACGTCTTCACGATCACCGGTCGTGGAACCGTCGTCACGGGCCGCGCCGAGCGTGGCACGCTCGCGATCAACTCCGAGGTCGAGATCGTCGGCATCCGCCCGACGCAGAAGACGATCGTCACGGGTATCGAGATGTTCCACAAGCAGCTCGACGAGGCATGGGCCGGCGAGAACTGTGGTCTCCTGCTCCGTGGCACGAAGCGTGAAGACGTCGAGCGCGGCCAGGTCGTCGTGAAGCCGGGTTCGGTCACGCCGCACACGAACTTCGAGGGCACCGCGTACATCCTGTCCAAGGATGAGGGTGGGCGTCACAACCCGTTCTACGCGAACTACCGTCCGCAGTTCTACTTCCGCACCACCGACGTCACCGGCGTCATCACGCTGCCCGAGGGCACCGAGATGGTCATGCCCGGCGACACCACCGACATGACCGTTGAGCTGATCCAGCCCATCGCCATGGAGGTCGGCCTCGGCTACGCCATCCGTGAGGGTGGCCGCACCGTCGGCGCCGGCACCGTCACCAAGGTGCTCGCGTAAGCATCCGCTGACGCGAACCCCTGATCGACCGCAGGGTCGACACGGTTCCACACGAAGGGCCCGGAGCATTTCGCTCCGGGCCCTTCGTCGTGCGTGCCGTCGGACGGTCGGGACCCCGGTACCTCATATGTAAGATATCAGGCGACCCATTCTGCATCGAGCCGCCGAGGTGACCGTGTCCCGTTCGTCCATCCGTCCGCGTCGCCTGTCGCGCCCACGTGTCCTGATCCCGAGCATCGTCGCCCTGTCCGTTCTGCTCGGCATCGCTGGAGCCACCGTGTCGGCGGCGGTGGAGGCCATGTCCGTCCGGGAGGAGCTCACGTCGGTCCTGCCTGAGCTCGAGGCGATCCGTGCGGGCGTCGTCGGTGACGGCGCCGACGCGATCGATCCTGCCGTCGTGCAGCGCGCCGGCGACGCGGTCGAGCGGGCCCTGACGTCGACTCGGCGGCCTGACTGGTGGCTCGCCGAACGCGTGCCCGTCTCCGGGGTGAACTTCGTCGCGGTGCGCACGGCCGTCGAGGCGGCCCACGTGGTCGTCGACGAGGTCGTCGAGCCGGTCCTCGACCTGTCCGTCGACGGACTCGCGGTCGACGGGCGACTGGACACGGAGCGGGTGGGGCGGTTGGCGCGCACCTCGGCGCGCGCGCTCGAGCGACTCGAGGAGCAGGTCGCGCGCCTCGACCGCCTCGACCGGTCGGTGCTCCTGCCGCAGGTGGCGTCGGCGTTGGTCGGACTCGACGGACCGCTGCGCGAGGCCTCATCGCTCGCCTCGCGGCTCGCACCGGTGCTGCGAGCGCTGCCCGGGTTCCTGGGGGAGGAGGGGCCGCGAGACGTGGTCGTCCTGTTCCAGAACTCGGCGGAGAGCCGAGCCCTCGGCGGCATCGCGGGAGCTTCGGCGCTCGTGCACGTCGAGGAGGGCGCGCTGAGCGTGACCAGGACCCTCGGCGGCGCGGACTTCGTGTCGCACGCCGATCCGGTGGTGCCCCTCCCGGCCGATGCCGACGCGCTCTACCGGACCGAGGGCTACGCTGCCGCAGGCACCTCCATCCATGAGGTGACGGCGCGGCCGGACTTCCCGTACGGTGCGCAGGTGGCTTCGCGGCTGTGGCAGGAGAGTCAGGGCGTCACGCCCGACCTGGTGCTCGCCGTGGACCCGGTCGCGCTTTCCCATCTGCTGCGAGCGACCGGCCCCGTCGTGCTGGACGACGGTACGGAGCTGTCGAGCGAGACGGTGGTCGACGAGCTCCTGAACGGCGTGTACCGAGACCACCCGGGTCTCAGCGACGAGGCGAACCGGGCGCAGGACGCGACCTTCACCGCCGTCGTGCAGGCGCTCATCTCGCAGCTGCAGGCGGGCTCCATGGTGGTGCCCCGTGCGATCGACGGCTGGGTGCAGGCGGTCGACGAGCGGCGTCTGCTCGCCTGGAGTCCCGACCGCGTCGAGGAGCGGGCGTTGGTGCTCGCCGGGGTCGGCGGCGCCCTGCCCGAGCGTTCGTCTCGTTCGGTGCCGTTCGGGCTGTACCTCTCGGACGCGGTCGGGTCCAAACTCGAGTACTACCTCCGACAGCGGGTCCGTGTCCGTGCGGCGTCGTGCGACGTCGACGGGACCCGCACGGTGATGGTCACGTCCGAGCTCTCCAACACGATCGACACGGAGCCGGAGCTCGACACGGAGGCGTTCGACTACATCGCGGGGTTCCACGAGCGTGAGGGGCTCCCGCGTGGGTGGATGCGCTTGCGGGTCATGGCCTACGCGCCCGACGGTGCCGACATCCACTCGGTTCGCGTTGACGGCGCCGAGGCCCCGTACACGGCCGGATCGGACGACGGACGCCCCGTGGCCTACGTGGTGGTGACGATCGCGCCGGGCGCGACGGTGACACTCGACGTCGATGCGGACGTGTCCGGCGCGACGGTCGACGCGGTGCGGTTCCTGGGCACCCCGGGGGTGCGTCCGGTCGAGGTCGACAACGTCGTCGAGCCCTGCTGAGCAGCGGCGCCTCGGTGCTCACGACGCCCGAGACTGAGCGGATCCTGACCATCCGACGCCCGCGACACGCCCGGGTTGCACGCATGGTGGATCCGTGGCAAACTAGTCCAGTTCAGTACTTCGGACGAGCGTGCCTGTGCGCGCTCCGGCGGATCACTGCCAGGTAGTGCATAGGAGCTCCCAGACGCGGCAACGCGACAGGGATCGAGCCTAGGCCGCGGGTAGCAGAACACCAATCACTTCATCGCAATCCAGGTCGTAGCAGTGCTACGCCCAGCGTCGACCACGAGTCGGGGTGGAAGCCGGTGGATGACCACGAGGGTCGCAAGACACGAGTGGTCGTTGACAGCAGAACAGTGGTGCGACACCAGTAGTGCCAATGGCGCGGAGCAACCGAACGTTGCAAAGCGCACGATATGCGTCCAATACGGAGCGATCCGCACGACGCGAGACAGAGAGTGAGTCACACATGGCGGGACAGAAGATCCGCATCCGACTGAAGTCGTATGACCATGAGGTCATCGATACTTCGGCGCGCAAGATCGTCGACACGGTCACCCGTGCAGGCGCAACCGTCGTCGGCCCCGTGCCGCTTCCGACGGAGAAGAACGTGGTCTGCGTGATCCGTTCGCCGCACAAGTACAAGGACAGCCGGGAGCACTTCGAAATGCGCACCCACAAGCGTCTGATCGACATCATCGACCCGACCCCGAAGGCCGTCGACTCGCTCATGCGTCTCGACCTGCCGGCGGACGTCAACATCGAGATCAAGCTCTGAGCTCGGTAGAGACGGAAGGAAGACATGTCTAACACGAAGACCAGCAAGGGTCTGCTCGGCACCAAGCTCGGCATGACCCAGGTGTGGGACGAGAACAACAAGCTCGTTCCCGTCACCGTCATCGAGATCACGCCCAACGTGGTCACGCAGGTTCGCACCCCCGAGGTCGACGGCTACGACGCCGTGCAGATCGCGTACGGCCAGATCGATCCCCGCAAGGTCAGCAAGCCTGACGCGGGTCACTTCGACAAGGCCGGCGTGACGCCGCGTCGTCACCTCACCGAGGTCCGCACCGCCGACGCATCCGAGTACTCGCTCGGCCAGGAGCTCACCGTCGACGGTGTCTTCGAGGCCGGCCAGAAGGTCGACGTCGTCGGCACTTCGAAGGGTAAGGGTTTCGCCGGTGTCATGAAGCGTCACAACTTCAAGGGAACGGGCGCATCTCACGGTGCTCACCGCAACCACCGCAAGCCGGGCTCCATCGGCGCCTCCTCGACCCCGAGCCGTGTCTTCAAGGGCATGCGCATGGCCGGTCGTATGGGTGGCGAGCGCGTCACCGTGCTGAACCTCCGGGTTCACGCCATCGACGCCGAGAAGGGCCTGCTGCTCGTCAAGGGTGCCGTTCCCGGCGCTCGTGGCCGCATCGTATTCGTCCGCACCGCAGTGAAGGGAGCGTAGTTCCATGGCTATCGCTACTCTCGACGTGCTCGACACCAAGCTCAAGAAGGCCGGCACCGTCGACCTTCCTGCCGAGGTGTTCGACGTTCAGACCAACATCCCGCTCATCCACCAGGTGGTCGTCGCGCAGCTCGCTGCCGCCCGCCAGGGGACGCACAAGACCAAGCGCCGCGGCGAAGTGTCCGGTGCCGGCCGCAAGCCGTTCAAGCAGAAGGGTACGGGTAACGCTCGTCAGGGCTCCATCCGTGCACCTCAGATGACCGGCGGTGGCATCGTCCACGGTCCAGTGCCCCGCAACTACGCACAGCGCACCCCCAAGAAGATGATCGCCGCGGCTCTCCTCGGCGCCATCTCCGACCGCGCACGCGGCAGCCGCCTGCACGTCGTCGACTCCCTCTCGATCGGTGAGAAGCCGTCGACGAAGGCCGTGTCCGAGTACCTGACGAACGTCGCTTCCTCGAAGCACGTCCTGATCGTCCTCCAGCGCGACGACGAGGTCAGCCTCCGCAGCGTCCGCAACCTGCAGAACGTGCACGTGCTGTCGTACGACCAGCTGAACGCATACGACGTGCTCGTCTCCGACGACATCGTCTTCACCAAGGCCGCCTTCGAGGCATTCGTCGCCAGCAAGACCGGCAACACGGCCGCAACCGAGGAGGTCTCGGCATGACCGCGATCAACAAGGACCCCCGCGACGTCATCTTCGCGCCGGTCGTCTCCGAGAAGAGCTACAGCCTGATCGACGAGGGCAAGTACACCTTCCTCGTCGACCCGCGCTCGAACAAGACCGAGATCAAGCTCGCCATCGAGAAGATCTTCGGTGTCGAGGTCGCTTCGATCAACACCCTCACCCGTCAGGGCAAGACCCGTCGCACCAAGTTCGGCACCGGCAAGCGCAAGGACACCAAGCGCGCCATCGTGTCGCTCAAGTCGGGTTCCATCGACATCTTCACGGCTGTTGGCTAAGACGGCCGGGAACGAAGAGGAATAAGAAATGGCTATTCGTAAGTACAAGCCCACGACTCCTGGTCGTCGCGGTTCGTCTGTCGCGGACTTCGCGGAGATCACCCGCACCACGCCGGAGAAGTCGCTGCTTCGTCCGTTGTCGAAGACCGGTGGTCGCAACAACCAGGGCCGCATCACGACGCGTCACATCGGTGGTGGCCACAAGCGCCAGTACCGTCTGATCGACTTCCGTCGCAACGACAAGGACGGCGTCAACGCCAAGGTCGCTCACATCGAGTACGACCCCAACCGCACCGCGCGTATCGCGCTGCTCCACTTCGTGGACGGCACCAAGCGGTACATCCTGGCTCCGAACAAGCTCAGCCAGGGCGACGTGGTCGAGTCGGGTGCAGGCGCGGACATCAAGCCCGGTAACAACCTGCCGCTGAAGAACATCCCCACCGGTACGGTCATCCACGCGATCGAGCTCCGTCCCGGCGGCGGCGCGAAGATGGCCCGCTCCGCGGGTGCATCGGTGCGTCTCGTCGCGAAGGACGGTCCGTACGCGCAGCTCCGTCTGCCGTCCGGTGAGATCCGTAACGTCGACCTGCGCTGCCGCGCCACCATCGGTGAGGTCGGCAACGCCGAGCAGTCGAACATCAACTGGGGTAAGGCCGGACGGAAGCGCTGGCTGGGCGTCCGCCCGACCGTCCGTGGTGTCGCGATGAACCCGATCGACCACCCGCACGGTGGTGGTGAGGGCAAGACCTCCGGTGGACGTCACCCGGTCAGCCCGTGGGGCCAGAAGGAAGGCCGCACGCGCCACCCCAACAAGGAAAGCGACAAGCTCATCGTTCGTCGTCGTACCGCCGGCAAGAAGCGTAAGTAGGAGTAAGAGAAGATGCCACGCAGTCTCAAGAAGGGCCCCTTCGTCGACGACCACCTGCTCCGCAAGGTCGTCACGGCGAACGAGGCCAACAACAAGAACGTGATCAAGACCTGGTCGCGTCGATCGATGATCATCCCGGCGATGCTGGGTCACACCATCGCCGTCCACGACGGTCGCAAGCACATCCCGGTGTTCGTCACCGAGACGATGGTCGGGCACAAGCTCGGCGAGTTCGCGCCCACCCGCACCTTCCGTGGACACGTGAAGGACGACAAGAAGGGCCGTCGCCGCTAACGCGGTGACGTGAAGGAGGAAGAGAAATGGTGGAGTCGATCGCCCGCGTGCGACACATCCGCGTCACCCCCCAGAAGGCCCGTCGTGTCGTCGCGCTCATCCGTGGCAAGCAGGCTCAGGAGGCCTTGGCCATCCTGAAGTTCGCGCCACAGAGCGCCAGCGAGCCCATCTACAAGCTCGTTGCCTCGGCCATCGCGAACGCTCGCGTCACGGCCGACAAGGACAACGTGTTCCTTGACGAGCAGGACCTGTACATCGCGAAGGCGTACGTCGATGAGGGTGCAACCCTCAAGCGTTTCCGTCCCCGCGCACAGGGCCGCGCGTTCCGCATCCTCAAGCGCACCAGCCACATCACCGTCGAGCTCTCGACGCCTGATGAGACTGCCGGCGCTGCCAAGGCCAAGAAGGTGAGCAAGTAATGGGTCAGAAAGTCAATCCATACGGCTTCCGTCTGGGAATCACGACCGACCACGTGTCGCGTTGGTTCTCCGACAGCACGAAGAAGGGTCAGCGTTACAGCGACTTCGTCGCGGAAGACGTCAAGATCCGCCGTCTGCTGGCGACCTCGCTCGACCGCGCTGGTGTCAGCCGCATCGAGATCGAGCGCACCCGTGACCGCGTCCGCGTCGACATCCACACCGCCCGTCCGGGCATCGTGATCGGTCGCCGTGGCGCCGAGGCCGAGCGCATCCGCGCCGACCTCGAGAAGCTCACGAAGAAGCAGATCCAGCTGAACATCCTCGAGGTCAAGAACCCCGAGGCCGACGCTCAGCTCGTCGCGCAGGGCATCGCCGAGCAGCTCTCCGCACGTGTGGCCTTCCGCCGCGCGATGCGTAAGGGTCTGCAGGGCGCTCAGCGCACGTCCACCGTCAAGGGTGTCCGCATCCAGGTGTCCGGCCGCCTCGGCGGCGCCGAGATGAGCCGTTCCGAGTTCTACCGCGAAGGCCGTGTGCCGCTGCACACGCTCCGCGCGAACATCGACTACGGCTTCTACGAGGCGAAGACCACGTTCGGCCGCATCGGCGTGAAGGTCTGGATCTACAAGGGCGACATCACCAACAAGGAGCTTGCTCGCGAGCAGGCCAACCAGAAGTCGACGCGTCCGGAACGTCGCGACGGTGGCGACCGCCCCCGTCGGAACGCCGGTCCGAGCAGCGCCCCCAAGGCAGCTGCTGAGGCGCCCGCCGCCGCAGGAGTTGAGGCATAACCATGTTGATCCCACGCAAAGTCAAGCACCGGAAGCAGCACCACCCCGGCCGTTCCGGCCAGGCGACCGGTGGCACCAAGGTGTCGTTCGGTGAGTACGGTATCCAGGCCCTGACGCCCGCTTACGTGACCAACCGTCAGATCGAGTCCGCTCGTATCGCCATGACGCGTCACATCAAGCGTGGCGGAAAGGTGTGGATCAACATCTACCCCGACCGTCCGCTGACCAAGAAGCCCGCCGAAACCCGCATGGGTTCCGGTAAGGGTTCGCCCGAGTGGTGGGTCGCGAACGTCAAGCCGGGTCGTGTGCTGTTCGAGGTCGCCGGAGTCGATGAGACCCTGGCCCGCGAGGCGCTGACCCGTGCAATCCACAAGCTGCCCCTCAAGGCACGCATCATCAAGCGCGAGGAGGGCGACGCATAATGGCGATCGGATCCAAGGAGCTCACCCCCGTCGAGCTCGACACCTTTGAAGACCAGCGCCTCCTCGAGGAGCTCCGCAAGGCCAAGGAGGAGCTGTTCAACCTGCGCTTCCAGTCGGCCACGGGGCAGCTCGAGAACCACGGCCGCCTGCGCGCCGTGAAGCGCGACATCGCTCGCATCTACACGGTCATCCGTGAGCGCGAGCTCGGCATCCGTGCCACGCCGACCGTCGAGGTCGTCGAGGCCAAGGCCGAGAAGAAGACTAAGAAGGCCAAGGCCGCACCGAAGTCCGAGGACACCGCTGCAGCCGACGCCGAGACCACGAAGGAGGCCTAGACATGGCTACCGCTACTGACAAGGCCCCCGAGGGTCACGAGTCGGCCGAGCACGACGTCAAGGACGCCGCTGCTCGTGGCTACCGCAAGACCCGCCGTGGTCTGGTGACCAGCGACAAGATGGAGAAGACCATCGTCGTCGAGGTCGAGGACCGCGTGAAGCACCCGCTCTACGGCAAGGTCATCCGCCGCACCTCCAAGGTCAAGGCTCACGACGAGGCGAACTCCGCCGGCATCGGCGACCTCGTCCTGATCAGCGAGACCCGCCCCACCAGCGCCACCAAGCGCTGGCGTCTGGTCGAGATTCTCGAGAAGGCCAAGTAGGCCTCGCGGCTTACTGAGAGGAAAGCGAACAATGCTTCAGCAAGAATCACGAGTCAAGGTCGCCGACAACACCGGCGCCAAGGAGCTCCTGACCATTCGCGTGCTCGGTGGCTCCGGCCGCCGCTACGCGGGCCTCGGTGACACCATCGTCGCGACCGTCAAGGACGCCATCCCCGGTGGCAACGTCAAGAAGGGCGACGTCGTCAAGGCGGTCATCGTCCGCACCCGCAAGCAGACCCGTCGTTCCGACGGTTCGTACATCAAGTTCGACGAGAACGCCGCTGTCATCCTGAAGGCTGACGGGGACCCCCGTGGTACCCGCATCTTCGGACCGGTCGGTCGCGAGCTTCGTGACAAGAAGTTCATGAAGATCGTCTCGTTGGCGCCGGAGGTTATCTAAGTCATGGCAAAGATCAAGAAGGGCGACCTGGTTCAGGTCGTCTCCGGCCCGAAGCAGGACCGCGGTGGTTACCGCGGCAAGCAGGGTCGCGTCATCGAGGTCCTGGCGGACAAGAACCGGGTGATCGTGGAGGGCGTCAACTACGTCACGAAGCACTCCCGTGTCGGCCAGACCCAGCGTGGAACGAAGACCGGCGGCATCGAGACCGTCGAGGCTTCGATCCACATCTCCAACGTCGCGCTCGTCGACCCGGAGACCAAGGGCCCGACCAAGGTCGGCCACCGCAACGAGGAAGTCACGAAGGACGGCGTCACCAAGACGGTCCGCGTTCGTTACGCCAAGAAGTCAGGTAAGGACCTGTAATGACCGACACAGAAGTGGCGACTGGCAAAATCCAGCCCCGTCTCAAGCAGAAGTACCGCGCTGAGATCCTTCCGCAGCTGCAGAAGGACTTCGGCTTCACGAACGTGCACCAGGTGCCCGGACTCGTGAAGGTCGTCGTCAACACCGGTGTGGGCGAGGCCGCTCGCGACAGCAAGGTCATCGACGGCGCTGTTTCGGACCTCACCAAGATCACCGGCCAGAAGCCGCAGGTCACCAAGGCACGCAAGTCCATCGCGCAGTTCAAGCTGCGCGAGGGTCAGCCCATCGGCGCCCACGTCACGCTTCGTGGCGACCGCGCTTGGGAGTTCCTCGACCGCCTGCTGAGCCTCGCTCTTCCGCGTATCCGCGACTTCCGCGGTCTCTCGGACAAGCAGTTCGACGGCAACGGCAACTACACCTTCGGTCTCCAGGAGCAGTCCATGTTCCACGAGATCGACCAGGACAAGATCGATCGCGTCCGCGGCTTCGACATCACTGTCGTGACCACGGCCAAGAACGACGACGAGGGTCGCGCGCTGCTCAAGGCGCTCGGCTTCCCGTTCAAGGCGGCTGAGTCCAAGTAGGCTGAGCTTCTGCCCGGTCCTCGGTGTATGTCGAGGACCGGGCTTCCGCCCGTTCGGGGCACTCCTGCCCAGAACGGTTCAACCACCACAGGTCGGCACCCTTGCACAGGATGTCGAAACCTGGTGAACAAAGGAAACACTCGATATGACCATGACAGATCCGGTCGCAGACATGCTGACCAGACTGCGCAATGCGAACTCGGCGCACCACGACACCGTGTCGATGCCGCACTCCAAGCTCAAGGTGAACATCGCCGAGATCCTCAAGTCCGAGGGCTACATCTCCGGCTGGGAGGTCGCTGACGCGGCCGTCGGACAGACGCTCTCGCTGAGCCTCAAGTTCGGCCCGAACCGCGAGCGCTCCATCGCCGGCATCAAGCGCGTCTCGAAGCCCGGCCTCCGCGTCTACGCGAAGTCGAACGAGATCCCCAAGGTCCTCGGCGGCCTCGGCGTCGTCATCCTGTCCACCTCCAGCGGCCTCCTCACGGACCGCCAGGCCGAGAAGAAGGGCGTGGGTGGGGAAGTCCTCGCCTACGTGTGGTAGCCAGTCATGTCTCGTATTGGAAGACTCCCCATCGACATCCCGGCAGGCGTCACCATCGACGTCGCCGGTCAGAACGTCACCGTCAAGGGCCCGAAGGGTGAGCTCCAGCTCACCGTCGCGAGCCCCATCGAGGTCAAGCTCGAAGACGCACAGCTGCTCGTCACGCGTCCCGACGACGAGCGCAACTCGCGCTCGCTCCACGGCCTGACCCGCACGCTCATCGCGAACCAGATCATCGGCGTCACCCAGGGCTACACCAAGGGCCTCGAGGTCGTCGGTACCGGTTACCGCGTCGCTCAGAAGGGCAGCGCCGTCGAGTTCGCGCTCGGCTTCTCGCACCCCGTCACCGTCGAGCCGCCGGTCGGCATCACGCTGACCGTCGAGGGCAACAACAAGCTCACGGTCGCCGGTATCGACAAGCAGGCCGTCGGCGAGGTCGCCGCCAACATCCGTAAGATCCGCAAGCCCGAGCCGTACAAGGGCAAGGGTGTGCGCTACGCCGGCGAGATCGTGCGTCGCAAGGCCGGAAAGGCTGGTAAGTAACCATGGCTCGTCCAACGAAGACTGCCGCACGTGGCCGTCGCCACACGCGTCTGCGCAAGAAGGTCGAGGGCACCGCGGTCCGTCCGCGCCTCGTCGTCAACCGTTCAGCCCGTCACGTGTTCGTGCAGGTTGTCGATGACACGAAGGGTCACACCCTCGTCTCCGCCTCGACCATGGAGGACACCCTCCGGACGTTCGACGGCGACAAGACCGCCAAGTCGCGCAAGGTCGGCGAACTCATCGCCGAGCGTGCCAAGGCAGCCGGCATCGACGATGTCGTATTTGACCGTGGAGGCAACCGCTACGCAGGTCGCGTGGCAGCAATTGCCGATGGTGCTCGAGAGGGCGGATTGAACCTGTGAGCGAAGACAACAAGCAGCAGCAAGAGCCTGTGGCGACCGTGGCCGAGGCCCCGGTCGAGACCGCGGCATCGACGGCGCCCACCGGCGACCGCGAGCCGCGCGAGGCGCGCCGCGGAG
>NZ_JACYTW010000051.1:0-24695 GCF_014841395.1 Plantibacter sp. CFBP 13570
AGCGCGGTGCGCTGGCGCGAGCGCGGGGGAACCGGCGTGGGCGCCGGGCACACGCGTGAGCGCGGGCCTCCGGAGACCCGCGCTCACGCGCCAGACCCGCGGTGACGTCAGCGCACCGCGCTGGCGCAACCCGGGAGGTCAGTCCTCGACTCGGATGCCGAACTGCTCGGCGAACATCGCCGCGAGCTCGCCGACCTGGAACGGGGTCATCGTCGCGCCCCGCAGATGCTCGATGCCCGCGATGCGCCGGAGCTCGAGCGTCCGGAGGTCGACGTCGGTGAGCCTCGCCCGCGTGACGTCGAGACTGTTGAGGGTGCAGTCGACGAACCGCACCCGGGTGGCCGTCGCATCGGCGAGGTCGAGTTCGTCGATCGTGCAGTCCTCGAACAGGACGTCCTGCAGCACAGCACCCCGCAGGTTGACGAACCCGAGCTTGCACCCGGTCACCCGCACCGACTGCCAGTTCGCGTCGTAGCAGTCGGCGGAACCGACCCGTGACCCCTCCAGTTCGACGTCGCGCAGCCGACTCCGTGGGGCGAGGAGGATGGGCGCGTCCCACCGCTCGAGCCGGGAGTCGAGGAACGACGCCGCCCGGAAGTCGGTCTGGTCGGCTCGAATGCCCGCGAGCAAGGACTCGGAGATCGTGATGCCCGAGAGGTCACGGTGCGACAGGTCGAGGTCGGCGAACCGCAGGCCTTCGACGCTGTCGTGCGCGTCGAGGGCGCCCTCGTCGCCGTCGGTCAATCCGATGAGACGGACGGGGTCGAGCCGTGGTGCCGTCGTTCCGGTGCGTTTCGCCATGCCGTGTTCTCCCGATGCCCGTGCGTGAAGGGGTGATCCGGCCAGCCTAGGGGCGGCCGCCGACGGGCTTCCGAGCCACCGCTCAGCTCGCTGTGAACCGACCGGGGAGGAACGGCAGGAGTGGAGCGCGGTAGACGAGCGACGTGTCGACGCCGGCGGTCAAGGTGGTCCGGGCCGCGCCGTACCGCCAGACCCGGTTGAAGAGGAAGACCTCGAAGGAGACGTCTTTCCCGCCGACCTGCCAGCTCCCCGTACCCCACTGCGCCGGCTGGCCGCGCCCGTCGAACACCACCGTCGGACGCTGGAAGGCGCCGTACCAGGGACGTCGGAGTGTCACTTCGACGCGATGCTGCGTCGGCGACGGGTCCTGGGTGACTTCGCTGCTCATCGGCCCAGCCTAGGCCGAGCGGCGGCGTTCCCGTGGTGCCGGTGCCGGCGGGACGGGCTTCGCCGCGATGACGTCGGTGTCGGCGATCACGACCGGCCCGCGCTTGGTCTCGACCGTGCAGCCCGTCGCCGACCGCTCGACGAGCTCGCCGAGGGCGTCGGTCGCACCCGCCTCAGCGCCCTCGGGCAGTGCGAAGCGCACGACGACCCGCGCACCGAGCGGTGCGTCCCGGAGGAAGCTGACGGCCGCCGGACCGATCATCGCCGGGTCCTCGACCACGACCGCGAGTCGAAGCTCACCAGGAGCTCGGGCGGTAGTCCTTGAGGAAGACGCCGAACAGGTTCTCGCCGGCCTCGCCGCGGACGATCGGGTCGTACACCCGCGCCGCACCGTCGACGAGGTCGAGCGGGGCGTGGAAGCCCTCCTCCGCCAGTCGCACCTTGGTCGGGTGTGGGCGCTCGTCGGTGATCCAGCCGGTGTCGACGCTCGTCATGAGGATGCCGTCGGTCTCGAACATCTCCCGCGCGCTCGTCCGGGTGAGCATGTTCAGCGCGGCCTTCGCCATGTTCGTGTGCGGGTGGCCTGGACCCTTGTACCCGCGACCGAAGACGCCCTCCATCGCGGAGACGTTGACCACGTAGGTGCGCGGGAAGTCGGATGCCGCCATCGAGGCACGCAACCGACTGATGAGGATGAACGGGGCGGTCGCGTTCGCCAGCTGGACCTCGAGCATCTCGATGGGCTCGACCTGGTCGACGTTCTGCACCCAGCTGTTGCTGTGGTCGACGTCGGGCACGAGGCCACCGGCGTCGATCGCGGTCCCGGCGGCGAGGCGTTCGAGCGAGGACGACCCGGCCGTCATGGCCGCCTCGGTGAGCGCATCGGCCTTGGCGGCCGCGGCGGCGAGGATCGGGTGCGCGGACACCGACGCCGCGAGCGACAGCGGGTGTGCGTCGTTCGTATGGCCGAAGGTGACGAGCTCGGGCAGCGGGCCGTCGGGCAGCGGGGCGAGCTCCGCGTCGACGAGCGGCTGGTACGCGCCCTTCGTGCGGCGGACCGTCTGCGCGGCGTTGTTGATGAGGATGTCGAGCGGACCCTGCTCGGCCACGGAGTCCGCGAGGGCGATGACCTGGGCCGGGTCGCGGAGGTCGATGCCGACGACGCGAAGCCGGTGCAGCCAGTCGGCGCTGTCGGGGAGCGCGCTGAAGCGGCGGACGGCGTCGCGTGGGAAGCGCGTCGTGATGGTCGTGTGGGCGCCGTCGCGCAGGAGTCGCAGCGCGATGTACATGCCGATCTTCGCGCGGCCGCCGGTGAGGAGGGCGCGCTTGCCGGTGAGGTCGGTGCGGGCGTCGCGCTTCGCGTGGCTCATCGCCGCGCACTGCGGGCAGAGCTGATGATAGAAGGCGTCGACCGTCGTGTACGGCTGCTTGCAGATGTAGCAGTTGCGCGGCACCAGCAGCTCGCCGGCGGTCGGAGCCGTCGTGGTGGTGGCGAGCGGGATGCCTCGCGTCTCGTCGTCGATGCGGTCGGGGGCGCCCGTCGCGGTGGCGGCGATCACGGCGCGGTCGGCGTCGGCGATCCGGGCCCGGCGGTCGAGTCGGCGCTCCTTCTTGACCGCCTTGAACATCTTGGCGGTGGCGCGGCGCACCTGGAGGTAGTCGGGGTGCTCCTCGTCCATCGTCGCCATCGTCTGGAGGACGCGCAGCGTGACCTCGAGATCGGTGGGATCGATGCCCGCGTCGTCGCCGGGAGCGTGGTTCGCAGGCTCGTCGTGGGGGAGAGAGGTCATTGCTTCATTCTACGAGCCGCCGGACGTGCCTCGGTCGGTGCTGTGGTCAGCGCGGGGCGCTGGACCGACCGCGACCCACAGGCGTGAGCGCGCCCTTCCGGAGGGGCGCGCTCACGTCGGAGACCCGCGCTCGCGTCAGCGCACCGCGCTGGCCGGAGGGAAGGGTGTCCGTCGTGCGTGAGACCATGGGGCGATGACTCCCGAGCCCGCACCACTGGTCGACGTGGCCGACCTCGTCCGGCTCGTCGGGCGGGTGGCGTTCGACCGCGGCCGGGTCTACGCGAGGGACGGTCGGGTCACCGCTGCCGACTGGGACCCCGACAAGCGTCGGCTCCACGGGATCGTCGAAGGCTCCACCGACGTCCCGTACGCCTGCATCATCGACCTCGGCGACGACACCGGCGGGTTCGCACGGATCGAAGGAAGCGCCTGCTCGTGCCCCCTGCGCGGCGACTGCAAGCACATCGTCGCCACCCTGCTGCACAGCAACGCGGCCCACCTCCGGGCCGAAGGTCGCTCCGACCGGTGGGTGGCCCCACAGCGGCCGCCGTCGGTGAAGGAGGCGTCCTGGCGTTCCGACCGGCGTTGGACCGCACCCATCAACGACCCCGCGCTCGACGAACCGGCCGAGCACCAGCCGATGTACGCCCTCGACGAGCTCGACGACCTCCCCGCCTCCTGGCGTCCGGAGGCGGAACGGCGAGCAGCGCGATGGACCCCGAGTCCGCAGACACCGCCGGCGCCGCCCAGCTGGCGGAACCGACTCGACTCCCTCGCCGGCGACGCCGGTCGCGCCACGGCACCGACGGCCATGGGCCTGCAGTTCGAGGTCCGCGAGAGCATCCCGCGCACCGCCGAACGCTGGCGCGGACCGACCTCCCGCACGGCCGACGGCCCGCCCGAGCCACGGCACCCCCGCCGGATCGCCGTCCGACCCGTCGTCAAGAAGGCCGGCGGCGGGTTCGTGAAGTCGACGATCTCGTGGACCTCGTTCACGCACCAGGGCCACCGGCTGTCGCTCGATCCGGCGCACCAGCAGTGGTTCACGCAGTTCCAGGCGCTCCTGCGTGCCACCCGTCCGCCGGCCGGTGCCTACGCCGGCGCCGGCGACTCGGACTGGCTCGTCCTCGACGACTTCGGCAGCCCCGTCCTCTGGCATCTGTTCGAGGAGGCGGCCCAACTCGGGATCGAACTCGTCGGCACGCGCAAGGGCACGGTCACCCTCGGCACCACAGCCGCCATCCGGCTGGACGCCGCGCACGACGACGAGGGCGTGGTCCTCCGATCCGTCGTGACGATCGACGGCACCGACGTCGACGCCGCCACGAGCGGAGCCCTCGGCGACCACGGGCTCTACCACTACACGCTCGAACCCCAGCAGGCGATCGTGCTCGCACCGCTCGCCGAACCGCTGACGGACGAGGCCCGCGGACTCCTCGGGCCAGGCGAGCCCGTCGTGGTCCCCGAAGCCGAGGTGGCGGAGTTCCTCGAGCACTACGTCCCACGACTCCGCCGCAGCATCTCGCTGAGTTCGACGGACGGCACCGTCGCCCTCCCCGAGATCGTGCCACCGGTGCTCGTGCTCGCGGCCTCGTTCGAACCGAAGCAGACCCTTCGCCTCGCCTGGTTCTGGCAGTACGCCCCGGCGCAGCGCGTCCCGATCGGTGGCGGCACCCCGGCGCTCGCCGCAGGGCGACCACTCGTGTCCACGGTGCCGAACGGCGCGCCGACCGACGCCGCCACCGGCACTGCCGCAGCGGAGGTCCTCCGCGACGAACGCGCGGAACGGGCCATCCTCGACCGGGTCGGTGCCGCCATCGCCGCCGCAGCGGAACCGGAACGCCGCGCGCTCGCCGCCGGCTCGTTCGACGAGCTCACGACCCCGGGCGTCTGGCCGCCCAGGCCGCAGGTCCTGACGGAGTTCGACGCGGCACTCGTCACCGAGCGCACCCTGCCCGTCATCGAATCGCTCGACGACGTCCTCGTCGAGGTGTCCGGCGACCGCCCTGAGTACCGGGAGCTCACCGGCACACCTCACATCTCGGTCACCACGGTGGAGACGGAGCAGCGCGACTGGTTCGACCTCGGGATCGTCATCCACATCGGCGAGTACAGCGTCCCCTTCGAGCCCCTCTTCAAGGCCCTCTCGAAGGGGCGCACGAAGCTGCTCATGGTCGACCACACCTACCTCTCGCTCGAGCACCCCGCCTTCGACCGCCTGCGCGAACTGCTCACCGAGGCGGCCGCGCTCAAGGAGTGGGAGACGAAGCCGAGCATCAGTCGCTATCAGGCGAGCCTCTGGGCCGACTTCGAAGACCTCGCCGACGAGACCGAGCAGGCCGTCTCCTGGCGCGAGGCTGCAGCCGGACTCAACGCGATCGAAGCGGTCCCCGACACCCCCTTGCCGTCGGGACTCCGCGCCGACCTCCGGCCCTACCAGGTCGAGGGCTTCCGCTGGCTCGCGTTCCTCTGGCAGCACGGACTCGGCGGCATCCTGGCCGACGACATGGGGCTCGGCAAGACGCTGCAGACCCTCGCCCTCGTCGCCCACGCGCGCGAGACGACCGGGACCACGGCACCACCGTTCCTCGTGGTCGCCCCGACGTCGGTCGTCTCCAACTGGGTCGCCGAGGCCACGCGCTTCGTGCCCGGCCTCGTCGTCCGCAGCATCACGGCCACGCAGGCGAAGGGCAGCGCGTCGATCGCGGACCTCGCGGCGGGCGCCGACATCGTGGTCACGAGCTATGCGCTGTTCCGGCTCGATGCAGCGGCGTACCAGGCGGTCGAGTGGTCGGGGCTCATCCTCGACGAGGCGCAGTTCGTGAAGAACCACCGCGCCAAGCTGCACGAGTGCGCGGTCGACCTCAGAGCACCGTTCAAGCTCGCGATCACCGGCACGCCCATCGAGAACACCCTCATGGAGCTCTGGTCGCTGCTGTCGATCGTCGCACCGGGTCTGTTCGCGTCGGCACCGCGCTTCACCGAGCACTACGTCAAGCCGATCGGCAAGGGCCTGGACTCGAGTCGGCTGCAGACCCTGCGCCGACGCATCCGACCGTTGCTCATGCGACGCACCAAGGAGATGGTCGCGCCCGAACTGCCGCCGAAGCAGGAGCAGGTGCTGCGTATCGAGCTCGCACCGGCCCACCGCAAGCTCTACGACCTCGTCCTCCAGCGCGAACGGCAGAAGCTCCTCGGACTCGTCGACGACCTCGACCGCAACCGGTTCATCGTGTTCCGCTCGCTCACGCTCCTCCGCATGCTCAGCCTCGACGCGAGTCTCATCGATGCCGAGGAGCACGCGGGCATCCCCTCGAGCAAGCTCGACGCACTCCTCGAGCAGCTCGACGACGTCGTCGCCGAGGGCCACCGGGCGCTCATCTTCAGCCAGTTCACGAGCTTCCTCGGCACCGCCGCTCGTCGGCTGGAGGAACAGGGCATCGCGTACGAGTACCTCGACGGATCCACCCGTCGTCGGGGTGAGGTCATCGATCGTTTCCGCACCGGTGACGCCCCCGTCTTCCTCATCAGCCTGAAGGCCGGCGGGTTCGGCCTCAACCTGACCGAGGCGGACTACGTCTTCCTGCTCGACCCGTGGTGGAACCCGGCCGCAGAGGCGCAGGCCATCGACCGGACGCACCGCATCGGCCAGACGGAGAACGTCATGGTCTACCGGCTGGTCGCCGCCGACACGATCGAGGAGAAGGTGATGGCGCTCCAGGCGAAGAAGTCGGAGCTCTTCGCCGCGGTCCTCGACGACGATGCGGTGTTCAGTCAGGCGCTCACCGCGGAGGACATCCGGGGCCTGCTCGAATAGTCTCCCGGCGCCCACGACAGCCGTCGGGGTGGGGCCGGCCGAGCGACCGATAGCCTGATCGCTATGGAACTCGGGGTGTATGCGGTCGTCGGCATCGCGGTGATCGTCGCCGTCGCGGCCTTCTCCCGCAAGCTCGGCGTCGCCGCGCCGATCATCCTCGTGATCGTCGGTGTCGGGCTCTCCTACCTCCCGGGCGTCCCGGAGATCGAGGTCGAACCGGAACTCGTGCTCGACGTCGTCCTGCCGCCGATCCTGTACGCCGCCGCGATCAGCGTTCCCATCATGGACTTCCGCCGCAACCTCGCGACCATCACGAGCCTGTCGGTCGTGCTCGTCATCGTCACCGCGTTCGGTGCAGGCTTCCTCCTCTTCAGCCTGCTACCCGACCTCAACCTCGCCGCAGCCATCGCCCTCGGCGCGATCATCAGCCCGCCCGACGCGGTCGCGGCGACCTCCATCGGGCGCCGTCTCGGCCTCCCGCCCCGCCTCCTGACGGTGCTCGAGGGCGAGGGGCTCGTGAACGACGCGACCGCGCTCGTGCTCCTCCGATCGGCGAGCGCTGCGGCGGCCGGCGGCATGCTCACGCCGTGGGCGACGGTCGGTGACTTCGTCTACGCGGTCGTGCTCGCGATCATCGTCGGTTTCATCGCCGGGTACGTCACCGTCTGGCTGCGATCGAAGCTCAACGACTCCGTCCTCGACACCGCGATCTCCATCGCCGTCCCCTTCGTGGCGTTCATGCCGACCGAGGCGCTCGGTGGGTCCGGCGTGCTGGCCGTCGTCATCGCCGGCCTGTACACGGGCCACGCGAGCTCGGCCGCGTTCTCGGCGCAGGCGCGGATCAGCGACCGCATCAACTGGCGGACCATCCAGTTCCTGCTCGAGAACGCCGTGTTCCTCCTCATCGGACTCGAGATCCGGACGCTGATCGGCGCCGTCGACGCGGAGATCCTGTCCGTCGAGGAGTCCATCGGGATCGGTCTGGTCGCGACGGCCGCGCTCATCGCGCTGCGGTTCCTGTGGGTGGGCCCGCTGGTGCTCGGGCTCCGTGCACGAGAACGCTGGGCTGAGCGGCAGACCCTGCAACGGTGGCTGTCGATGGGGTACTCGGAACGGTTCCCGAGACAGAACCGCCGATGGCATCGACGGCGGCGTCGGGAGCGCGCCTACGAGCGGCAGCGCGCCGACCTCGAGCAGTTGCGGCTGGAGCAGATCGACTGGCGGGGTGGCGTCATCCTCAGCTGGTCTGGCATGCGCGGCGTCGTGACGCTCGCCGCCGCACAGTCACTGCCGCAGAGCACCCCGTACCGCGAACAGCTCGTCCTCATCGCCTTCACGGTCGCCGTGGTGACGCTCGTCGTCCAGGGCGGCACGCTGCCGTGGCTCATCCGGTTGCTGAAAGTGCAGGGGATCGACGAGTCCGAGGACCGCCGACAGCTCGCGACCCTGCTCGACGAGATCAGCTATGCGGGCATCAGTGTGCTGGAGGATCCGGCGTCGGCGGTCGGCATCGAGGAAGAGATCGACCCCGATCTGCTCGAACGCGTCAGGCAGTCGACGTTCCTGCGGGCGGAAGCCGCCTGGGAACGCTCGCGTGAGTCGGTCTCGCCCAGTGAGACGCACGCCGAGACGCCGCACCGGCTCTACAGGCAGCTGCGCCTCGCCGTCGTGCAGGCCGAGCGCGAGCGGCTCCTCGACGCCCGGGCGCGCGGTGCGTACCCGTCGCGCATCCTCGCCGAGGCGCAGACGATGCTCGACATCGAGGAGACGCGCCTGCGGCCGCCTCGTGCCGACCACTAGAGCTGGGTGACCTTTCTCAGGAGTCCTCCGGTGCGCCGCCCGGCGGGCGGCCCGACACGCCGACGAACTCCTGAGAAAGGGACGTTGCGGTCAGGAACTCGGGCCGGGGTTGGTGATGTTCGCGACGCACTTTGCCTCGCGCCGACCACGAGAGCTGGGTGACTTTTCTCAGGAGTCCTCCGGTGCGCCGCCCGGGAAACGGACCGACGCGCCGGCGAACTCCTGAGAAAGGGACGCGCGGTCAGCTGTGCGGGCCGGGGTTGGTGATGTTCGCGACGCGCTCCGCCTCGCGCTCGGCCGCAGCGTCGCGTTCGGTCTCCGAACCGGGGTTCGTGATGTCGGCCTCGCCGCTCGCCGCCGGGTCGTCGGCGGCGACGTGCGGGCCGGGGTTCGTCGTGGACGCCACGCGCTCGGCCGCCGCGTCGTCGACGGCCTCGTCGTGTGGGCCCGGGTTGTTGATGTCGGCGTTCTGGTCACTCATGGGGTGCTCCTTCCGAGATCCGCTTGGGGCGGTCTCCGTCTCGCGCATCGTCGCGCTGATCCGCTCTCACGGTAGGTCCGTGGGCGGGTGGCTGCAAGGGGTGGCGCCGGCCGATCAGTCGCGCGCAGCGAAGGCGTCGACCCCGGTGAGTTCGGCGGAGAGCGCCCAGAGTCGGGCCGCCTCCTCCGGATCGGTCGCGTGGTCGGCGACACCGGAGGCCGGGGAGACCGCGGTCTCGGCAGGGCCGGCGATGTCGCAGTCCTCGCAGAACACCCCGCCGAGGCCGTCGAGCGACGGCGAGGTCGCGGCCCAGACCTCGGTGGCGGCACCCTGCTCGGGCGACTTGAACCCCGAGACGAGGAGGTTGCCCTCGGCGTCGACCCAGCCGAGCGCCATCATCTCCTCGCGCGGCAGGTGCCGCTGCAACGGCGTGAGGATGCCACCGGGGTGGACGGAGAACGCGCGGACGCCCTCCTCGGCACCGAGCGTGTCGAGCTGGAGGGCGAAGAGCGCGTTGGCGGTCTTCGCCTGCCCGTAGGCCTCCCACTTGTCGTAGCCGTGCTCGAACTGGACGTCGTCCCAGCGGATCCCTGAGCGCTTGTGGCCGCTGGAGGACAACGCGACGACCCGCGAGGAGCCGCCCTTGACGATGGCGGGCCAGAGGCGGTTGACGAGGGCGAAGTGGCCGAGGTGGTTCGTCGCGAACTGGAGTTCCCAGCCGGGGCCGACGCGCGTCTCGGGAGCCGCCATGACACCGGCGTTCGTGATGACGAGGTCGATGCCCCGGCCCGTGGCGAGGAAGCGGTCGGCGAACGCCTCGACGCTCGCGAGGTCGGCCAGGTCGAGTTCGTCGACCTCCACACCGTCGATGCCGGCGAGCTCCTCGCGAGCGGTCTCCGGGCGCCGTGCGGGGACGATGACCTGGGAACCCGCGCCGACCAGGGCACGGACGGCCTCGCGGCCGATACCGGAGTAGCCGCCGGTGACGATGGCGAGCTTGCCGGTGAGGTCGATGCCCTCGAGCACCTCCGCCGCGGTGCTCGAGTGGCCGAAGCCGGAACCGATGGGGTGCTGCGGGGTGCGCGTGCGATTGGTCATGCCCTCACGCTACGACTCCGGGGAGGGCGGCGGAACCGGAAGGACCTGGGAAGATGTGCAGCCCTCGTCGGCCCGTGGTCGTCGCCGGCCGCGCCACCTGGTCTCAGCGGGTGGACAGCACGCGCACGGATGGCAGTGGGTGGCCCTGCAGCAGCGCGCGAACCTCCTGCAGACGGCGACGCACGCCCCACATCGTGACCTTCTTGAGCGACTCGGAGACGATCCCGCCGCTCATCTTCGACTCACCCGACACCCGCTCGGTGAAGACGATGGGCGTCTCCACGACCCGGAGCCCGCGTTGCAGCGCCCGCCAGAGGAGGTCGACCTGGAAGCAGTACCCCTGCGACGCGACGTCGGCGAGGTCGATGCGACGCAGCGCCTCGCTGCGGAACGCGCGGAACCCGCCGGTCGCGTCGGCGACACCGATCCCGAGGGCGAGTCGCGTGTAGAGGTTGCCGCCGCGACTCAGCGCGAGCCGGTGGGCGGGCCAGTTCTCGACGATGCCACCCGGGACCCAGCGCGAGCCGAGCGCGAGGTCGTGGTCGTCGAGGAGTCCGATCAGGCGGGGCAGATCCTCGGGGTGGTGGGATCCGTCCGCGTCCATCTCGACGATGACCTCGTAGCCGCGGGCGAGCGCCCAGGCGAAGCCCGCGAGGTACGCCCCGCCGAGCCCGTCCTTCACGGCCCGGTGGAACACGTGCACCTGCGGGTGCTGCGCGGCGAGCTGCTCGGCGAGGAACCCGGTGCCGTCGGGGGAGGAGTCGTCCACGACGAGGATGTCGACCCCGGGGACGGCGAGCGTGCGGTTCACGATCGGCTGCAGGTTGTCGAGTTCGTTGTAGGTGGGGATGACGACGAGGGAGCGGTTCACGTCGGTTCCTTTCGGGTCGTTGGGAGTGGTTCGGAGCGGGGCGGCCCCTCGACAGGAGCGAGGGGTGGGGAGCGGCGCTACGGGGTCGTGCCGACGAGCGAGGCGAAGACCACGTAGTTGTTCGCGTAGGTGTTCGCGGCGTCGTCGAAGGGGCCGTTGCAGGTGATGAGCCGGAGCTGCGCGTCGGGCGTCGGTCCGTAGACCTCCTCGGTGGGGAAGGTCTTCTTCTCGACGTCGATGGCGCGGTCCACCGCGTAGGTGGCGGTCGAGCCGTCGGACATCGTTACGGTCACCTGGTCGCCCGCCACGAGCTGCTTGAGGTGGACGAACACCGCCTCGCGGAGGGTCGTGTCGAGATGACCGGCGATGACCGCGGGCCCCACCTGGCCGGGCAGGACGCCGGCGCGGTACCACCCGGCGTCCTCCCACTCGACCGGCGGCAGGAGGACACCGGACGCATCGCGCTCGAGCGGTTCGACCGCCGCGTCGACCCCGATCGACGGGATCTGCACCCGGCTCACGCTCAGCGCGCTGACATCGGCGGCCGGCGCCTGGGCGACCGGGTCCTGCTTCGCACCGGCGGCGCCACGGTCGGTCGCCTCCGAGGAGGTGATGGGCCCGTCGGCGGCGTTCGGCGAGGTCGGCGTCTGCCCGGCGTGCGTCGTGGCGCAGCCCGAGAGGGCGAGCGCCGTGAGGAGTGCTCCGGCCGCGGCGAGCGTGCCGATCGTTCGGCGGTGGGCGCGGATCATGAGGTGGCTCCTTCGGTGAGCGGCGGGCACCCGTCCAGCTCACCGGTCGTGAGCATCATGGGCGCGAGGGCTGCCCAGGCGGCGCCGAAGTAGCTCGGCACCTCCTGCGCGAGTTCGTCGGCGGCCCGGAGGTCGTCCGCCGACTCCGGCAGGTTGCCCACGGCGGCACGCGCGGCCGCTCGGGCCTGGAGGGCGAGCGGGTGCACGTCCGATGTCAGCGGTGATCCGCCGAGGTCGGTCTCCGCCCGCAGCTCCTTCGACCGCGCGAGGGTCGAGGCGAGGCGGGCGGCCGTCGCCCGGTCGGCGGTGTCGCAGGACTCGGCGTAGCGGATCGGGAGTCGGGCCGCGTCGTAGCCGTAGCGGACGCTCTGCCCGGTCCCTGCCGCGCCGGGCATGGCGTCGACGGTGCCGTCGGCGTGCACCTGCGCCCAGTCGGGCGGGAGCGGGCTCTCGTCGAGCAGGGTGGTCGTGACCGCTGCGGAACCCGCCTGCAGTTCGGCCCACCGTGGGTCACCCGTCGCCGCACCCAGCACCGAGAAGGCGACGGGGGAGGCGTAGGACGGGTTGTACGCGTACGGCTCGGTCGCTGCGGCCCAGACGCCGGGCAGCAGGATCCGGCCCGCGGCGGTCTCGGCGGTCATGCGGTCCGCGATCACACCGGCAAGCGTGACGCCGGCCTCGGTGAACCGCGGCTCGTCGAAGCGGGTACCGGCGATGACGAGCGCGCGGGCGGCGTCGAGGTCCGCATCGCTGGCGGGTTCGTCGTCGACGACCTCGCCATCGCGCCACTGCCAGGCGAGCAGCCCGTCGGGGCGCTGCAGGTGCCGCTCGGTCCAGTCCCAGATCTCGGTGAAGGACTGTTCGTCCCCGACCCCGGCCGCGACGAGCAGTCCGTAGGCCTGCCCTTCGCTGACCGTGTCGTCACCCTGGTCCCGGCGCACGACGCGGCCGTCGTCGACCCAGTCGGCGAGGAACGCGTCTGCGGCCTCGGTGGTGGTCCGGTCCGTGACCGTCGAGGTCGGGCCAGGCTGACCGTCGGTGTCGGCGGTGCCGGGTGACGCCGCGGTCGGGCCCTGGAGGAGGTTCGCCGGGAACCCGGTAGCCAGGGAGGCGATCACGGCGGTCGCGGTGACCGCGGCGACCGCGGTCGCGGCGATGCCGATCGTCTTCTTGGCGCTCATGGTCAGCTCACCGCCGTCCCGAGGTCGCGCACGAGCCGGGCGAGCTTCGCGTCGAGGTCGTCGAGGACGGACCCGAGCGTCGACGACTCCTTGGCGAGTCCACCGCCACCGGTCTCCACCGGACCTTCGGGAGCGTCGCCGGCCGCTGAGCTGTCGAGGACGGGCATGAGGGTGACGCCACCTGCGGCGTTGTCGAGCACGAAGAGCGTGCTCACCGTGCCGGGCGCGAGGTTCACGGAGGCTTCCGCCGCCTGCTTGCCGCCGGTCAGCTCAAGATCCCACGGGCCGGCGGGGACGCTCGCGTAGTCGGTCGCCGTGCCGGTGGTGGCGCCCTTCGCGATCGGCATGCCGGTCGAGGTGCTGACGTCGACGCTCTTCACATCGGTCGACGCCTGGATCAGCCGGATGCGCGCCGCACCCTCGGCCGGACCGGTGAGGTCGTCCTCGAACACCTTCGTCTGCAGGTCCTTGTTGGGACCGTAGGCCGCGACGGTGGCCGCTTCCCCGGCCGTGATGGTCACGTTGGTGCTGATGACCGGCTTCGTGCTGTCGGGCGACCCGGCGGGCACCATCGACACCACGTAGGTGCCGGCCGCGAGGTCGGTGTAGGGGGAGACCTGGCCGTAGGCGACGTCGTCGAGTTCGAACACGGTCGCGCCGCCGGAGAGTGCCGACAGCTTCACGTCGACGGTCTTGGTGTCGGCCGAGAGGTGCCCGACGCGGATCCAGCCGGTGCCTGCGGCATCGGTGGTGGCGGCGCTCGCGGCGGTGGTGCCGAAGCCGATGAGTGCTGCCGTCGCGACGGCGGCGAGGCCGCTGAGGGCGAGTCGCCTCGTGGTGGTGGTTCGCATGGTGGAACTCCTGTTCTTCGGGTGGTTCGAGGGTTCGGATGGTTCGGGCGTTTGGCTCGAGCCGGTGCTCGGGAGGCCGGTCAGCGGACGACGTCGGGTTCGACGACCGAGTAGGTGACCCGCACGCCGGACGCCGTCTGCTCGACGCGGTCGGCTGCGTAGTCGCCCTGGATCGAGCGGATGGAGTCGGCCAGACGGCTGTCGCCCGCCTCGGTGCCGGTGCGGAGCACCATCGTCCGGCGCACGTCGCCCGTCTCACCGTCGAGCACCGGGGTGCTCTCGAGCCGGACCGGCGTCGTGGCGAGCACCTGTCCGAGGGCCAGCAGGGCGCGGGAGTCGAGCTGGCCATCGCTCACGGTCTGCGCGGCCTCCGCCGAGACGCTGAGCGAGGGGTTCAGCAGGAGCTGCGCGCCGAGCGCCGCCCGAGCCGCCGTGCGTCCGGCAGCCTGATCGGCCGCAGCGTCCAGACCGTCGGCGTCGATGCGGCGGACCTCGACGGCCTGCGTCCCGGAGCCGAAGGTCGCGACGAGCTCGGAGTTGTCGATCGCACCCTTCACCTCGGGGAACGTGGTCGGGAAGGTCCGCATCGAGTCGGTCGTGACGATGTAGTCGGCGTCGCGCCAACCGTTGGGGGACTGGGCCTGGACGGCCGAGTCGGTGTCCATCTTGTAGTACCAGATGACGTTGTCGCGATCGAAGCCGCTCTCGACGAGGTCGACCCACATCGCGTCGTCGACGATCACGCGGGACTCCTTCGGCACATTGGTCTGGACCCACTGCTGGGCCTGCCGGACCGGCTTGTCGAGGTCGGCGAGGAGGAAGCCGCGGAGCTGGGTCGCCGTGTTCGGGACGGCGACGACGGCTGCTGCGAGCACGGCGGCGACCCAGACGGCTCCGGCCGCGCGTCCGCCGAGGAGACGACGGCGCGGTGCACCGGCCTCGACGGTCGAGCGGCGACGGAACCGGCGGATGGCTGCGCCGGTCACCCCCATGATGAGGATCGTCATGAACGGCAGCAGCATGATGACGTACGGCACCGGCAGGTAGCCGCCCGGACGCAGCATGAACAGGCCGAGGAAGACGGTCATCGCGGCGATGACACGCAGCCGCGAGATGAAGAGTCCGGCGACGGCGGCCACCGCTCCGGCGACGAGGAGTGCCGCGTCCAACTGCCACCACATGCCGAGGGTCTTCGCCGACAGGCTCTCCGGGTCGAACAGCGATCCGCTCGCGACGCGGGATCCGAGCTGGAAGAAGACGCCGCCGAGGAGGCTCACCCGGTCAGGGCCGGGGATGAGCTCGCCCTTGATGGCGGCGAAGAGCACGTACGTGAAGCCGATGACGACGACGATCGTCGCGGCGACCGGCAGCGTGTACCGGCGGGTCTCCTTCCGAGCCGCGCGCCACATGGTCCAGGCGAGGAAGGGCAGGGCGAGCAGGAAGGTCTCCTTGCTGAGCACGGCGATGCCGAACGCGGCGGCGGAACCCGCGAAGCCGACGAGCTGGTGCTTGCGGCTCGTCGCGAGGATGAAGGCACCGAGGAGCCAGGGCACCGCGACGTTGTCGAGGTAGACGGTGCGGTGGAACTGGACCGCGAGCGGCGAGATCGCGAACACGAGTGCGGCGACGGCGGCCATGGCCCGGCTGAGGTGCAGGCGGCGGGCGAGGACCCACACGAGCACGACGGAGATGAGCGTCGCGACCAGCATGGCCTCACGTGCCGCGACCACGGCGATGTCGTAGCGGTCGAACGCACCGGTCAGCCCCGTGTAGGCCGCGATCTGCAGCCAACCGAGCGGCGGGTGGTCGTACCAGTATGTGTAGTGGGCGAGTTCGCCGAGCTTCAGCACGCTCCACGCCTGGGCGGTGTAGGTGCCCTCGTCGTCGATGCGCTGCGGGGATCCGCCCATGTTCATGGCCTGCACGACGGTGGCGATGGCGAGCACGGGCAGGAGGAAGGCCAGGGTGCGACCATGACGCGAGAGCCAGCGGCGCACGACGCCGGGGCCTCGCTTCGTCGGTGGCCCTGAGGCGAGCCAGCCGAGGCGGTCGCTCTCCAGGTGGAGCTCTGGTCGGCCGGGGGCGGCCGGTCGTTCGAGGATGCCGGTCATCGGGTTGCTCCGTTCTGGAGGACGAGCTCGGGTGCGCGGTCGGGCAGGTCGACGGAGACGGGAGCGGCCTCGGTGGCCTCGGCGACCTCCTCGCTGCGGTGGGCGCCGGTGTGCTCCGTCTTCTCCCAGGAGTGGTCGCCCTTCCACTCGCGGAAGACGGAACGGACGGCGGCCAGGCCGAGGAAGATCTGGTACGGGAAGGTGCCGAGGATCAGCCGGGCATAGTCGCGGAGGCGGACCTTCTGGCCGTAGAGGCGGCCGAACTCACCGAGCCCGGAGGCCTCCACCGCGAGGGTGACGATCGTCGGCGCGAGCGGGATGAAGGTGAGGAGCGCGATCGGCGCGGGGACCTTCGCGAACAGCACCAGCAGGACCGAGACGGGGATGAGGAGGCCGGTCGCCGCCTGGAGGAACGGCATCGACAGCAGGTAACGGGCGAACATGCGCTGACGGAACGTCGGCAGCTTGCGCCACTCGCCCTTCTTCAGGACCTGCAGGAACCCCTGGTTCCAGCGCGTGCGCTGCTTGTAGAGCGACTGCAGGGTGCCTGGCGTCTCCTCGCGGGTGACGACCTCCGGGCTGTAGGCCACGACGACCGTCGCGCCGGCGCTCGAGAGTCGGACGCCGAGCTCGCAGTCCTCGGCGAGGCAGCCGTCGTCCCAGCCTTCCGACCAGTCGAGCCAGGTCTTCTTCACGAACACCGTGTTGCCGCCGAGCGGGATGAAGCGGGAGTTCGCGTGGAAGTGCAGGCGCGACCGGAACCAGAAGTAGTACTCGAGCACATTCCGGAGCGACCACCAGCTCGACTGGAAGTTCATGAGCTGCACGCCGCCCTGGACGACGTCGGCGCCGCTCTCGGTGAAGCGGGAGTCGACGAGCGTGAGCAGGCGCGGATGCACCTCGTCCTCGGCGTCGAACACGCCCACGACGTCGCCGCGGGCGATCTGCAGCGCCCGGTTGAGGGCCTTCGGCTTGTTCTTCGGCACGCTGTCATCGACGACGACCTTGATCAGATCAGGGTGCCGTGCGGCGGCCTCGCGGACGACGCGCTCGGTCCCCGGGTCGTCGTGGCCCACGATCGCGATGATCTCGAAGTCGGGGTGGTCCTGTTCGGCGAGGCGGTCGAGGGTCTGACCCATGACCTCCTCCTCGTGCCGACCGGGGACGAGCAGGGTGAAGGAGTGCTTCGCCGGCAGCGGGACCGCGGCGAACCCGGTGTTCTTCAGGTGGCCGGTCGACCGCCAGGCGTGGAGCATCCAGTAGAGCGTGGTGACGGCGATGATCGTCAGCGCGGCGGCGAACAGCAGCATGGTGCCGTAGCCGAGCCATTCGCCGATGCTCCAGGAGCCGGGGTCGGCCGCCGACGCCGGGTCCACCAGGGTGCCGCGGTTCGGCAGCGGTTCCGTGGGTGCCGCGGGCTGCGGGGTCAGCAGGGGGCTGGGCTCGTCCGCGGCGGCGAACGGGCGGGATGGGATGAGCGCGAGCGCTCCGAGCAGCGGTGCGAGTGCGGGTGCCATCAGGACAGGCCTCCAGAGGTCGGCAGTGCGTGGGTCGGTGCGGATCGATGGCGGGTCGTGGTGCGCGGTGCGGCGGCGGGTGCCGGTGCGGCCGGGCTCGAGACGGGCGCATCCTGCGTCGTCGTGCTCCGACGGCGATCGGTCGCCGACTCGGCGGGCCGGAAGACGACGAACCGGTAGGCGAGGAATCGGAACACCATGCCGAGGACGAGACCGACGCCGTTGCCCGCGATGTTGTCTGCGAGCGGCGTGGTGTAGCCGAGGACGTAGTGCGAGACGAAGAGACACCCGGCGGCGATCCCGAGGCCGACGACGTTCATGAGCGCGAAGAGCGCGCCCTCCTTCCACACCGCGCGGCGGTGCTCGGTCCGGAACGTCAGCGCCCGGTTGCCGAGCCACGCGACGATCGTGGCGACGGCGACGGAGATCACCTTCGCGCCGATCGGCTTGTCGTCGAGCACGGTGAACCGGAGGAGGTTGTACACACCGACGTCGACGACGAACGCGGTGCCACCGACGAGGCCGAAGGTGACCAGCTGGGAGACGAGCTTGGGGAGACGCAACGGCTGGCGTGCACGGTGGGGACGCGTTCCCGGAGCGATGGATCGTTCGGGGACGGACGGCTGGCTCGGGTGCACGACGGAAGATTCGGGCTTCACGGTCATGCACGCCGTTCGGGGGCGGCGTGAACCGCGGTTTGGTCGATTCCGCCGCCGCCCAGGGCTTTGCCAGGTTCACGAAACAGCGCCGAAATCCCTTGATTTTCCGCGGAAGTTGACGTATTCGCGAGGCCGTGGGGGACAACACCGCGGCCCCCTGAACTGGGCCGCCGCCCGCCCGTCAACCGGCACGACGGCGATCCCTCGGTCGCCTACGATGGGGGCAACGCCCGGTGTGCTCGGGCGTCGCGTCGCCCTGATTCCCGGGTGCGCGAGGACGACCGGCACAAGAGGAGACATCTGGTGGGAAAGCTGATCTACGGGAGTTCATCGCGAGAACTCGAACTCGACGACCGGATGCTCGCGCACGTGAAGTCGATCGCGGTCATGAAGCTGCGGCGCAACGAGTCCTTCACGATCTCCTGGCCGCGCTCGCTCGAGACCGGTGGCGGACGCGTGACGATCTGGGTGCACCCGTCGATCTCGTTGCAGTTCGAGTTCGACCAGGAGGAGCGTCCGGAGCTCAACCGCAGCTGGCTCGAGTCGATGATGCAGGACGCCAACAAGACCGGCGACCTCGCGATCGGCCGTGAGGTCCCCGACATCGCTGAGCGGGCGCGCCCGACCAACGTCAGCGAGCCCCGCCCCCGGAAGTCGTCCGCGTGAGCGACCGGGTGATCGTCCTCACCGGCGCGAGCGACGGCATCGGTGCTGCGGCCGCGAAGGCGTTGACGGACGCGGGCGAGCAGGTCGTGGTGGTCGGGCGGTCACCGGAGAAGACCGCGGCCGTCGCGCAGCGGATCGGGGCCGCCTCGTTCATCTCCGACTTCGCCGAACTGGCGCAGGTGCGGCTCCTCGCCGAACAGCTCCTCGAGCAGTACCCGCGGATTGACGTCCTCGCCAACAACGCCGGCGGCATCTTCGGTGCCGACCGCCAGGTCACGACGGACGGCCATGAGCAGACGTTCCAGATCAACTACCTGGCACCCGCGCTCCTCACCCATCTCCTGCTCGACCGCCTCGTCGAGTCCGAAGCGACGGTGATCAACACCTCGAGTGTCGCCAACCGCCTGTTCGGGAAGCTCGACCTCGACGACCTCGACGCCGAACGGTCTTACTCGCCCACGCGCGCCTACGGCAACGCGAAGCTGGCGCAGATCCTCTTCACGAAGGAACTCGACCGTCGGTACGGTCCGCGTGGACTGTCCGCGGCGGCGTTCCACCCGGGGGTCATCTCGACGAACTTCTCCAGCTCGCCCGACGGCGCGATGCGGTTCCTCTATGCGAACCCGCTCGGGCGTCGCCTGCTGAACACCCCCGAGGAGGGCGCCGACACGCTCTTCTGGCTCGCCGAGAGTCAGCCGGGACTCGACTGGACCTCGGGCGGCTACTTCGTGAAGCGGAAGCCCGCACGCACGAACAAGCTCGCCGACGACGTCGCCCTCGCCCGCGGGCTCTGGGAACGGACCGAGGAGCTGCTCGCCGAGCACCGCTGAGCGGGCCCGCCGGTTCACCGCAGCGGCTCCCGCGTCACCGGGTCGTGGTGACGGGAGCCTAGGCTGGTGGGATGCGATGGAACGAATGGACGACGGCGCTCGTCGTCGCCGGGATCCTCGCGCTCGCCGCGCTGCTGATGCTCCTGATCCTCGGACCCGAGGCGCCGGTCGTGTGGGGACTCATCTCCGGGGTGCTGCTCGCCCTCGTCGTCGGTGCCATGGCGTTCGTCAAGCGCGAGCGCTGACCCAGTCCGGGTAGACCTCTCCCGGTCACTGAGCTTGTCGAAGTGCCAGAAGGGACCTCCCGATCCTGTCCAGGCCTGGGCGAGTCGGTCTCTGGTGCACGAGGATGGACCAATGACGACGAAGCGCATCCTGTTCATCGGCGGCAGCGGCATCATCTCCTCGGCGTCGGTCGCCAGAGCGGTGTCGCTGGGCCATGACGTCACCGTCCTGAACCGCGGCCTGTCCCACGTCCGTCCCCTCCCCGAGGAGGTCGAGCTCCTCCGCGCGGACGTGCGCGACACCGATGCGGTGACCGAGACGCTCGGCTCGCGTGAGTTCGACGTCGTGGCGCAGTTCACCGCGTTCACGCCACCGCAGGTGCAGGCGGACATCGACCGCTTCGCCGGGCGGATCGGCCAGTACGTGTTCATCAGTTCCGCCTCGGCGTACCAGAAGCCGCCGCAGCGCCTGCCCGTCGTCGAGTCGACGCCGCTCCGGAACCCGTTCTCCCAGTACGCGCGCGACAAGATCTCCTGCGAGGACGTCCTCGTCCACGCCTACCGCGAGCAGGGGTTCCCGGCCACGATCGTGCGCCCGTCGCACACCTACGACCGGACGCTCATCCCGACGATGGGCCGACGCACCGACCTCGACCGCATGCGCGCGGGCAAGCCGGTGGTCGTGCACGGCGATGGGACGACCCGCTGGACCATCACCCACACCGAGGACTTCGCGGTCGGGTTCGTCGGCCTGCTGGGTCGTCGCGACGTGCTCGGGGAGGCCTTCCACATCACGGGCGACCACGCACCGAGCTGGAACGACATCACCCGGTGGATCGCGGAGGCGGCCGGCGTGGAGGCCGACATCGTGCACGTGCCGTCCGACGTCATCGCGGAGGTCCACCCACCGCTCGGGCCGACGCTCCTCGGCGACAAGGCGTTCCCGATGGTCTTCGACAACACCCGCATCCGCAGTCTCGTCCCGGAGTTCCGGCCCACCATCCCGTTCTGGGACGGCGCGGCGGAGATGGTCGCGTTCCACGACGCGAACCCGCACTGGCAGCCGGCCGAGCCGGAGCTCGACGCGGCCTTCGACCGGATGGTCGCCGCCGTCGGTCACTGAGCGGCAGTCGGTCACTGAGCCTGTCGAAGTGCCTCCGCGGCCCGGAGGTCCTTCCGGAGGATCTTCCCCGATGCCGACTTCGGGATGGCGTCGACGAACGCCACGCGCCGGATCTTCTTGTGCGGGGCGACCCGCTCGGTGACCCACGCCATGAGCGCCTCGGCGGTGACGTCCTGGCCCGCTTGCAGGACCACGAACGCCTTCGGCACCTCCTGGCCCTCATCATCGAGCACCCCGATGACGGCCGCGTCGGCGATCGCCGGGTGGCCGAGCAGTAGCGCCTCGAGCTCCGCCGGGGCCACCTGGTAGCCGTGGTACTTGATGAGCTCCTTCAACCGCTCGATGATGCGCACGGTGCCGTCACCGCGGACGGTCGCGATGTCGCCGGTGTGGAGGAAGCCGTCGGCCTCGAGGGTCTCGCGGGTGGCCTCCTCGTTGCCGAGGTACCCGAGCATGACGTTCGGGCCGGCGCAGAGCAGCTCGCCCGCCGCGCTCTCTTCGTCCGAGCCCTCGGCCGGATAGTCCACCTCGGCGCCGGTCTCGGGATCGACGATTCGGCACTGCATGTTCGGGAGCGTCGTGCCGACGCTGTCGAGGGACGCCCCCTCTGCCTGGAACGCGATCGCGTGGCTGACCGGGCTGAGTTCCGTCATGCCGTAGCCCTGCCGCATCCGACAGCCGAGGCGCTCCTCGACCGCACGCCCGAGCGTCGCGTCCAGGGGCGCGGCACCTGAGAAGATCGTGTGGACGCTCGAGAGGTCGAACTCGTCGACGAGCGGGTGCTTCGCGAGCGCCACCGCGATCGGCGGGGCGATGAACACGTAGCTGCAGCGGAAGTCCTGGATGATCCGGAGGAACTCCGCCAGGTCGAACCGCGGCATGGTCACGAGCGAGGCGCGCCGCGACAGGGCGAGGTTGAGCAGCACCGTCATGCCGTAGATGTGGAAGAACGGCAGGACCGCGAGGATCCGGTCGTCGGCGACCATGCCGAGCTGCGGGATCGACTGCTGCACGTTGGCGACGAGGTTCCGGTGCGAGAGCATCACGCCCTTCGGCCGACCCGTCGTGCCGGAGGAGTAGGGCAGCACCGCCACGTGCGTTGCCGGATCGAACGAGACGTCCGGCGCGGGGAGGCGGCGCAGGAGGAGGTCGCTCAGCGACGCGTGCCCCTCCGCGCCGTCGAGGACGACGACGCGGTCGGAGGGGATGCCGCAGGCGCTCGCCGCAGCCCAGGCCTGGGGGAGCAGCGGGGAGACGGTGAACAGCATCGTCGCGCCGGCGTCGCGCAGCTGCGCCTCGATCTCCTCGGCGTTGTAGAGGCCGTTCACCGTCGTCGCCGTCGCACCCGCGCGCAGGATGCCGTGGAACACGGTCGCGAAGGCGGGGACGTTCGGCGCGTGGAGGGCGACGACGTCGCCGACCCCGATGCCTGCTGCTGCGAGGGCACCGGCCAGGGCGTTGATCTGGCCGATGAGCTGTCGATAACTCGTCTCGGCGCCGGTCGTGCCGTCGCGGAGGGCGATGCGGTCGAGGTCGCTCGGGGCGATGCCGCCGAACAGGGTGTCGTAGACGCTCAGGTCGGGGATCTCGACGTCGGGATGCGGGCTGATGAACACGAGTGATCTCCTTCGAACACCGGTGATGGTGGAGTGAGTCTATCCACGCCGGGTGCTCGTTAGGCTGAACCTGTGAACGCGTCCCGCCCCATCCTCGGTCTCCTGCTCGACGTCGACGGCCCCATCGCCAGTCCGATCACCCGGACGATCAACCTCCCGAGCATCGCGCAGGACCTCGCGACGCTCGCGAACGCCGGGGTCCCGATCGCCTTCAACACCGGGCGGAGCGACGCGTTCCTTCGCGAGGTGGTCGTCCCACCGCTCCTGGCCGCCGGGCTCGCGGACGACGTCCGGCTCTACGGCATCTGCGAGAAGGGCGCCGTGTGGTTCGGGTTCTCGGCTGCCGGGGTCGACGAGCTGAGTCTCGATCAGGACGTCGCGATGCCGGAGGGCTACGGCGATGCCATCGAGCGCCTCGTCGACGAACGGTACGCCGAGACGGTGTTCTTCGACCACACCAAGCGCGCGATGGTCTCGGTCGAGCAGCACGTCGAGGTGCCGGCAGCGGACTACGCGGTCGTGCGGAAGCACTTCGACGACGACGCCAGAGCCGAACTCGCCCGTCGCGGGTTCGGGGTCGAGCACGCCCCCGGCCGCTACCCGGACGACGCCGGCCTCGTGCAGTACCGCATCGATCCGACGATCATCTCCACCGACATCGAGTCGGTCCGGCTCGGCAAGGACCTCGGCGCCGAGCGCGCGCTCGAACTCCTCGAGGCCGACGGCGGTGCGCTCCCGCTCGCCTGGCGCACGGTCGGCGACTCCCGGAGCGACTACGCGATGGCCGACTGGTTGTTCGAGCACGGGTACGAGGTCGCGCACGTCGACGTCCGCCCCGCCGACGGCGTCCCCGAGAAGCCGTACCCGGTGCTGACCCACCCGACGCTCATCCACGACGAGGCGGGTGCGGCCTTCCTGGCCCGCTGGGTCGCCATGGTGCAGGGGACCGCGACCGACGACGCCGACGTGAGCTGACGATGGCCGGCGAGGATGGGCGTCCGACGGGCCGCCGTCGACCCGGTCCGACGACGGAGCGAGGGCTCGACCGCGTCGTCAACTTCAGCGACGCCGTCGTCGCGATCGCGATCACGCTCATCATCCTCCCGCTCGTCGACCTCGCCCAGGAACACGACGACGGCTCCGTGGTCGCGTTCTTCGGCCACAACTGGACCGGCCTCGCCGCGGCCGCGCTGAGCTTCGTCGTCATCGCCAACTTCTGGCGCGACCACCACCGCCTGTTCGAGCGCACCGCCAAGTACTCGACGCGGCTCGTGACCTTGAACTTCCTCTGGCTCGCCGGGATCGTGTTCCTGCCGCTGCCGACGGTGCTCCTGTTCGACGGGACGGGTGACGACCGCGGCGCCCCCACGCTCTATATCGCGACGATGCTCGTGTCGATGGTCGCGGTGCGACTCCAGCAGGTGGTCGTCGAGCGGGACGGGCTGCTCAGCGAGGAAGCGGCGGCCGCGGCGCGCCGACCGTGGCCGCTCGTGTGGTTCCCGATCGGCCTGATGCTGCTCGCCGGGATCCTGGCCGCGACGGTGCCGGGGCTCGGTGCCCAGGCGCTCTACCTCCTGCTGCTGTCGCTCCCGATCGGGTGGATCAGTGGCCGGCGGCACCGGGACGCCCCTTCGACAAGCTCAGGGACCGGGGAACCTTCCGGTCTCTGAGTTTGTCGAAGGGCGTCGGGTGGGGATGCACTTCGACAGGCTCAGTGACCGATGATGATGGCTCTCGGAGACCGGTGGTGGTGGCTCGGGGACCGGGGACCCTTCGGTCCGTGAGCGTGTTCCGGTCCCTGAGCTTGTCGAAGGGTGGGGTGAGTCGGGTGGGGCTGCACTTCGACAGGCTCAGTGACCGGTGGTGGTGGCTCTCGGGGACCAGTGACCTTCTGGTTCGTGGACATATTCCGGTCCCTGAGCTTGTCGAAGGGTGGGGTGAGTCGGGCGGGGCTGCACTTCGACAGGCTCAGTGACCGATGATGATGGCTCTCGGAGACCGATGATGATGGCTCTCGGAGACCGGTGGTGGTGGCTCTCGGGGACCAGTGACCTTCTGGTTCGTGAACATATTCCGGTCCCTGAGCTTGTCGAAGGGTGGGGTGAGTCGGGCGGGGCTGCACT
>NZ_JACYTW010000051.1:24705-27691 GCF_014841395.1 Plantibacter sp. CFBP 13570
GTCGGGTGGGGCTGCACTTCGACAGGCTCAGTGACCGATGATGATGGCTCTCGGAGACCGATGATGATGGCTCTCGGAGACCGGTGATGATGGCTCTCGGAGACCGGTGACCTGCTGGTCCGTGAGCGTGTTCCGGTCCCTGAGCTTGTCGAAGGGTGGGGTGGGTCCGGTGGGGTTGCACTTCGACAGGCTCAGTGACCGGTGGTGGTGGCTCTCGGGGACCGGTGACCTTCTGGTTCGTGGACATATTCCGGTCCCTGAGCTTGTCGAAGGGTGGGGTGCGTCGGGTGGGGCTGCACTTCGACAGGCTCAGTGACCGGTGGTGGTGGCTCTCGGGGACCGGTGACCTTCTGGTTCGTGAACATATTCCGGTCCCTGAGCTTGTCGAAGGGTGGGGTGCGTCGGGTGGGGTTGCACTTCGACAGGCTCGGTGACCGGTGGTGGTGGGCTCGGTGACCGGTGGTGGTGGGCTCAGTGACCGGCGGCGGTGGCTGAGGGACCGGTTGTGCCTCAGAGGCCGGTACCTTGCCGGCGGCTCAGGTCTGGCAGTGAGGACACCAGTAGGTGTCGCGGAGGGCGGTCGGGTCGGCGCCGAGTTTGCCCCGCTGGATCCGGGTGCCGCACCGCAGGCAGCGCTGGCCGTCGCGTCCGTACACCCACGTCTTCCGACCGGGCCGAGTGTCACCGGTCGTGACCCGGTTGCGGCGGTCGCGATTGGCGTTGATGAGCCGGTAGCCGAGCCGCACGGCACCCGGCAGGTCGACCTCGGCGGTGGGCCTCGTCGGGAGGACGCCGCGGATGAAGCACAGCTCGTTGACGTACTCGTTGCCGAGTCCGGCGAGGTTGCGCTGGTCGAGCAGCGCGACGTGGATCTCGCGGCCGTCGGCTTCGAGGTTGTGGATGGCGCGCTCCTCGTCCCAGTCCGGACCGAGGAGGTCGGGACCGAGCCAGCCGAAGCGCTCCTCGTCCTCGCGGGAGGGGAACACCTCGACGAGGCCGAGTTCGAACCCGACCGTCACCCAGTGCTGCGTCGACACGATCGCGCGGGCCTTCCACGCCGGTCGCCGCCAGTGCTCGCCCGGCTGGTAGACGTGCCACAGCCCCTCCATCTTGAGGTGCGTGTGGAGCGTGTGGTCGCCGATGTGGTGCAGGAGGTGCTTGCCGCGCGGGATGACGTCGTGGACGACGTCGCCCCGGAGGTCGACGGTCGCGAAGGCGGGCACCCGCAGGTCGAAGCCGGTCACGACCTCACCGGCGAGCGCCTGCCGCAACCGGTGCGCGGCTTGGAAGACCGTGTCACCCTCTGGCATGAACCGCTCCGTCCGTTCCGGCTACGGTGCCACCGGCACGGTGTCCGGCGCAACCCGTGGCGGAACGGCCGTGCGCCGGTTCACCCACGCCGGAGCCGCAATCCACGTGGCGTCTCGACGAATCCGGCGTCGCGCAGGGCGTATCCCGTCGGGGTGCCGAGCACGAAGGCGCCGTTGACCTGCTCGATGCCGAGTTTCTCGATGCGACCCGCCCGCACCGTGGACGCCAGGGAACGCGCCCCGGCGCGGAGCTGGTCGTCGTCCTCCGAGAACACGAGCGCCGTCTTGCCACCGCGTTCCAGGTAGTAGACCGGTGCTCCATCGACGAGGACGACGAGTGCACCCGCCTTCCGTCCTGGCCGGTGCTTAACCCCGGTGACCTCCTGGCCCGGCCACCCGAGGGCCGCGCCGTAGGGGTTCGCCGGGTCGGTCGCGGCGAGGGTGACGGCGTCGAGCGGTGGCTCGTCGTCGGAGCGGATGAACCCGCGCAGGCGGTCGACCGTGCCGGAGGAGGCGAACTGCGCGCCGCCGAGGCGTTCCACGAAGTACCCGCGGCGGCAGCGACCGTTCTCCTCGAACTGCTTCAGCACGCGGTAGGCGAGGGCGAAGCCGCCCGTCACGCCCTCCGCGACGACGGAGCCGCGCGTCACGACGCCGTACCGTTCGAGCAGGGTCTCGCCCGTGGCGACGGCACGGATGGTGGCGTCCTGCTCGGCCAGCGGCAGGATCGACCACCGGCCGCCGAGGGTCTGGCTCGCGCGCGTCGACATCGAGGGACGTTGCAGGTTGCGTCCGCGGTACAGCTTCGAGCGCGGGGTCTGCCGTTGCACCCGGTGCGCCGAGTTCCCCGAGCCGGAACCCACGAGCGTGCGGAGCGGTGAGAAGGTGTCGTTGGTGACGAGCCCGGCCCACACGAGCTCCCAGAGGGCGTCGACGAGGAGCTTGTCGTCCGTCGAGCCGACCGACTCCGCGAGCTGCCGGAAGAAGTACGCGCCGCCCCCGCCGAGCGTTGCGAGCAGTTCGGTCTGCAGGGCGTCGGGGGTGTGCGGTGTCGGAGCGAGCGGCAGCGTGAGGGGTGCCGTGTCGGCGAGGTGGAGCGCGACCCAGCCGTCGTTGCCGGGGATCGAACCGCTGCCCGACCACACGACCTCGCCCGTCGCGGTGAGCTCGTCGAGCATCGCGGGACTGTAGTCGGCGACGCGCGAGGGGAGGATCAACGACTCCCAGGCCGACGCCGGGATGGGCGCGCCGGCGAGCTGGTCGATGACCGTCGCGACGCCGTCGACGCCGCGGAGCGTCCCGCCGAGGTGCTGCCACACCGGCAGGAACCGGGCGAACGCCTGCTGCTCGACGGGCTCGACCTCGTGCCGCAGCGCGGCGAGCGAACGGATGCGGAGCTTGCGCAGCACGCCGGCGTCGCACCACTCCGTCGCATCGGTGGGGCTGCGGTCGGCATCTTCGTCCTCGCCCACCTGCTGCCGACCTGCGGGGAGGAACTCACCCTTGACCACGCGGCCGGCGTCGGCCAGCCGGGCGAGCGTGTGCTGGACCACCGCGGTCCCGAGACCGAAGCGCCTGGCGGTCTGCCCGGTCGTGAACGGCCCGTGCGTGCGCGCGTGGCGGGCGAGGAGGTCGCCCAACGGATCGGCGACCGGCTCGGTGAACGCGACCGGCAC
>NZ_JACYTW010000052.1:0-26534 GCF_014841395.1 Plantibacter sp. CFBP 13570
GAGGGGTCTGCGCGCCGCGGCCGGCACGGGAACGGTGACGCCGGTCGGATCCGCCGGTCGGCCGGCGGCGATCCGCGCCTGCCCGAACGCGACCTCGTGTCCCGCGGTCGCCCAGGGCTCGTCCGCGGCGAGGACAGCCCGCACGGTGAGCCAACGCTCGACGGGTGCGCCGGAGACCGGATCGACGTCGACGGTGGTCGGTGCGACGAGCGCACCGGTCGGCAGGTCGACGGTCGTCTCCCTCCGGGCACCCACCGCAGGCATCTCCAGTTCACCGGACGCGACCGCGATACCGTCGTCCTCCATGACCCATCGCAGCGCGAGGTGGTCGAGCGACCGCACGTCGTACTTGTTGCGCACCGTCAGCGTGCCCCCGGTTTGTCGTCCACAACTCCTGCAGACCGCACCGATCGCCGTGTCCGCCGCCCGCGAGTCGGGGCCCGTCCTCCGGCTCGCGCCGCACGAGCAGGAGTTGTGGACGTCGAGGAGGAGCTCGACGGGACTGATCGCGGCGTGCAACTCGGCGAGGCCGGGGGAGGGCGTGCGGTCGGCGAAGACGAGTCCGTCGAGGCAGTAGCGTCCGCCGTTCGGTCGGAAGGCGACATCGCCACCGTGCATGACGAACTCGTTCCCGGCGGCGTCGGTGCTGCGGAAGCCGTGGTCGATCCACTCCCAGACGAAGCCGCCGCAGAACCGGTCGGAGGACTCGAGGATCCGCTGGTAGTCGACGAGCGACCCCGGTCCGTTGCCCATCGCGTGCGCGTACTCGCAGAGCAGGAACGGGAGCCTCCGCCGACGCACGTCGTCCGGCGACCCTGCCACGACGCCCGCGGGGGTCGGTTCCTCGCGACGGCCGATGGCCTCGAGCAGCTCCTGGTCGGGGTACATGAGGCTCGAGAAGTCCGAGTTCCGATACGACGGATCGCGCTCGTACATGATCGGCCGAGACGGGTCGCGCTCGCGGATCCACTGCTCCAGCACGTCGAAGTTCTCGCCGACCCAGCTCTCGTTCGCCATCGACCACACGACGATCGACGGGTGGTTCTTGTCGCGCTCGACCATCCGCTGGACACGGTCGAGCATCGCGTCGCGCCAGACCGGCTCCGTCGGCGGATTGCCGGCCCAGTCGGTGTAGATGAAGCCGTGGGTCTCGAGGTCGCACTCCTCGACCACCCACAGCCCCAGCTCGTCGCAGAGGCGGAGGAAGTCGGGGTGGGGCGGGTAGTGGCTCGTGCGCACGGCGTTGAGGTTGTGCTGCTTCATGAGCAGGATGTCCTGCCGCATGGTCTCCGTGTCGAGCGAACGGCCGCGGTCCTGGTCGTGCTCGTGCCGGTTGACCCCGCGGAACAGCACCGGGACGCCGTTCACGAGGAAGCGGCCGTCCTCGATGGAGACGGTGCGGAACCCGATGCGCAGCTCGACGGTCTCGCCGGCCACGGGCGTCTCGTCGGTCGGTCGCGGCCTGAGGTGCGCCGTGTAGAGGCGCGGTACCTCGGCGCTCCAGGGCTCGACCGGCAGAGCGGTCGCGGTGCCGGTGGGGAGGTCGCGGATGCCGAGCTCGGGGACGTCGACGAGGCCGGGGACGTCGGTGTCGACACGCAGGACGCCGATGCCGTCGCGGTGGTCGTAGCTCGCGCGGACCTGGACGTCGTCGATCGCGCCGGCCGGGCGTTCCAGGAGGTCGACGTCGCGGAAGATCCCCGGCAACCACCACATGTCCTGGTCCTCCAGGTAGGTGCCGCTCGACCACCGGTGCACCCGCACGGCGAGGACGTTCTCACCGGAGACGAGGTGCTCCCCGACGTCGTACTCCACCGGGAGCCGGCTGCCCTTGCTGTGGCCGAGGAGCACGCCGTTCAACCACACGGTCCCGCAGGAGTCGACACCTTGGAAGCGCAGCACCGTGTCAGAGCGTCGCCAGTCCTCCGGCAGGGTGAAGGTACGGCGGTAGTCACCCGTCGGGTTCTCCTCGGGCATGCGAGGCGGGTTGATCGGGATCGGGAACGCGGTGTTCGTGTACAGCGGCTGCCCGTGGCCCTCGAGGACCCAGTGCGCGGGCACCCGGATGCGGTCCCAGGAGGAGTGGTCGAGCGACGGATCACCGAAGGTGTCGCCCGTCCCGTCGGCCGTGGGTGAGAGCGTGAACGCCCAGTCGCCGTTGAGGGACAGCTGACGCGCGTCGCTCAGTTCGTCGGCCCGGGGTCGCCGCCGCCCGGTCCCCGGGATCGGGTCTTCGACCCACGACGCCGCGAGCCCTGCTGAGTCGTTCATCGTCGTGCAACCTTCATCGTCGTGCAACCTTCACTGCCTGTTGTCCCTTTCTCAGGAGGTCCTCGGCGCGCCGGCCCGGCCAGCGGCCGCCACACCGAGGGACTCCTGAGAAAGGGACAGGGGAAGAGAACGGGGAGTCGGTGGATTGGTGGGTGGATGTATGGATGGAGGCGACAGGGGCTCAGTCGGTGATGGTGCTCGGCGGCGTGCCGAGGGCGTCGAGGTCCGACCAGAAGTCGTCGGGGATGAGGGTCGTGCGCAGCGCCTCGACCTGTTCCAACCGCTCCGGGCGGTTCATCCCGACGACGGTGGAGTCGACGAGTTCCGATCGCGTCGAGAACGCGAGGGCGGCAGCTGCGAGCGGGATGCCGTGGCGGGCGGCCAGTTCGTCGGCGCGGTCGACCCAGGCGAGCAGCTCAGGCGACCCGGCCTGGTACGCGTACGTGGCCGGCTTGCCGTCGCGGCCACGACGCCCAGCGAGGAGCCCGCCCCCGAACGGCGCCGCATTGAAGACGCCCATCCCCCGCGACCGCGCTTCCTCCAGCAAGCCGGTCGCCGAGCGGTCGACGAGCGTGAACCGGTTGTGGGTGAGGAGCACGTCGAAGACGCCGGTGCGAACGTAGGGCAGCATCACGCTGATGGCACCCGCCGCGATCCCGATCGCATCGACCAGGCCTTGCTCCTTGAGCGCCAGCATGCCCTCGATCGCACCGCCCGGTGCCGACGCATCCTCGAACGACACCGAGTACGGGTCGTGCAGGTGGAACACCGGGATGCGCTCGACGCCGAGCCGCTCGAGACTCTCCTCGAAGGAGCGCAGCACCCGGTCGCGATCGAACACCGCCGTCGACGGATCCTGGTCGGCCTTCGTCACGACCCCGCGCCCCTCGGGCAGACCGCCCTGCCGGATGGCATCACCGATGGCCGTCTCGCTGCGCCCGTCCGAGTACGCGTTCGAGGTGTCGACGAGCAGATTCGGCCCGCGGAGGGCGACCGACGCGAAGGCCGTGGAGCCGGCGGCCGGTGAGCCGTCGGCGCTCGCCGGGGTGCCGAGACCGGAGGTGCCGACCGTGACCGGGCTCGCGAGGAGTCCGGTCGAGCCGAGCAGGCGGAGGTCGTCTGGTGTCGCCGCCGCTGGAGCCGTCTGGGCGGCGGAGGCCGTGTGGGTCGTGTCGTCGTTGATCATGTCGTCCATCCTGCAATCGTCGGGCACTCGGGCGTCACCCCTTGAGAGCGCCGGATGCCAGCCCCTTCATGATCCGCTGGTTGAGGAACACGAACACGACGAGCAGTGAGAAGACGTTGATGCAGATGCCCGCGAACAGCGGCCCGTAATCGACCTGGCCGAACTCCCCGCTGAAGTTCAACAGACCGGCCTGGATGGTGCGGAGGTCGGCGTTCGTCGTGAACGTCAGCGAGATGAGCAGGTCGTTCCAGATGGAGAGGAACTGGACGAGCCCGATCGTGAAGAGCGCGTTCCGCACCATCGGCAGCCCGATGGACCAGAAGGAACGGATGATGCCGGCACCGTCGATCGTCGACGCCTCGAACACCTCGCGCGGCACGGCCCGGAAGTAGGCGGTCATCATGAAGACCGTCAAGGGCATCCCGAGTGCCGTGTAGGTGATGATCATCGGCCAGTAGGTGTTCGTCAGGCCGAGGTTGAAGTAGGCGACGAACAACGGGACGAGGATCATCTGGCCGGGGATCATGATGCCGGAGATGAACAGCAACAGCGTCAGGTTGCGGCGCTTCCACACCATCACCTCGAGGGCGAAGGCGGCGGCGACGCCGAAGATGAGGATGAAGACGAGCGACGGCAGGGTCACGATGACGCTGTTGAGCAGGTTCTGCGAGATGTTGCCGGTCGTCCAGGCCGTGACGTAGTTGGCGAAGCTCCACGACTCCGGGAGGGAGAAGGTGGACTCCTGCAGGAACTCGCGCTGGTTCTTGAACGAGGACAGGAACAGCCAGACGATCGGGTAGATCTCGATCACGAGCAGGAGTCCGATGAGGATGACCGAGGGCAGTTTCCGCAGGTAGTAGGCGCGCGAGCGGGGAGCGCGTCGCATCTTCGGGCGGCGGACGGCAGTGCCGGATCCGTCGCCGCTGCCGCTCGAAGCCGGGGTGGTGGCGCCGGGCGCCGGGGTGATGGCGGTCGTCATGGCGTCAGTCCTTCGTCAGGTCTCTGCGGGAGGTCTTGAAGATCAGGAGCGTCACGAGGAAGCACATGATCGTGAGCACGAACGCGAGCGTCGAGCCGTAGCCGTAGTTCTGGTACGTGAACGTCGTGTTGTACATGTACAGCGTCAGCGGGGTCGTCGCCGTCCCGGGCCCACCGCCCGTCAAGGCGAGCACCGAGTCGAACACCTTGAGCGTCGCGTTGAAACTGAAGATCACGGCGGAAAGCAGGACGGGGAGCGACAGCGGCACGATGATGTACCGGACGAGCTTCAGGCCGCGGGCGCCGTCGATGCGGGCCGACTCGATCACCTCCTCGGGGATGTCGAGGAGCCCGGCGTAGAGCAGGACGGCGTAGAAGCCCATCGACCGCCACAGGTCCATGATGATGATCACGACGAACGCGCTGTCGGGCGAGCTGAACCAGTCCACCGAGTCGATGCCGAAGCCGTTCAGGATGGCGTTGACCGGCCCGGTCTGCGGCGCGACCTCGAACAGGCGCTTGAACAGCAGACCGACGGCGACGGTCGGCAGCACGACCGGGAAGAACACGAGCGTGCGGACGAGCGTCGACGCCTTCTTGAGGACGAAGACGTAGAAGAGGGAGAGTGCGTACCCGAGGGCGATCTGCGCGACCGTCGCGATGAGCGAGTACTTGATGCTGAAGAAGATCGCTTCCGGGGCCGTCGGGTCGGCGAACAGCTGGGCGAAGTTGTCGAGGCCGACGAACTCGAAGCCGCGCAGGTCGCCCTGGAAGAAGGTGAGGCCGAACGACCACATCACCGGGACGAGCTTCACCAGGGTGAAGATGAGCAGGGCCGGGCCCAGCAGGATGGCGATGGCCTTCCTGTCGCCGAGGACGTCTTTCATGCTGTGCTCCTGAGTCGGTCGGGGGACCGTGAGGCTGGGGCGGCAGGGTGCGTGACCCGCTGCAGGGGTGGAAGTCCGCGGACGGACGGATCCGGTCGCCGGGCGGGTGCCAGGCGACCGGATCGCCGGTTACTTCTTGAGACCCGCGTCCACGCCGGCCTGGACGAGCGCCGCGAAGTCCTCGGGGGAGATGCCGCCGGTGAGCAGCGGGGCGGCATTGGTCTGGGCGTCGACGCCGGCCTTCTCGGGGAGGAAGGTCTCGAACCAGGTGACCGTCTCGTCGGTGTCGGCCATGATGCCCTGCACCTCGGCGGTGAGCGCCGGGACGTCGGTGACCTCTTCGTTGAGCTTGAAGCCGGAGATGACGCCCTGGTTCTTTAGCACGCTGGAGCCGTAGTTCTCCGCGATGCAGCTGAGCCAGCCTCCGACCTTCTCCTCGTCGTACCCCTTCGTGGAGAACGAGGTCGCCGCACCGGTGTTCGCCGGGTACTGGTCGATGGACCCCTTGCCGCCCTCGACGGTCGGGAACGGCATGAAGCCCACGGCGTCCTCACCGATCTGGTTGAGTTCGGTGTTGTAGACGTCGGCGAGCATCCAGGTGCCGTTGTACATCATGGCCGCGTTGCCGGTGAAGAACTCGCTCGTCGCGGTCTGCATGTCCATCGTCGTGATGCCGGCACCGAAGTACTTGCCGAGGTCCGCGACGGCGGTGATCGCCTCGACGTACTCCGGGTCGGTCAGCTTGGCGTCACCCGAGGCGATGTCGTTCATCGCGTCCGGGCCGAGCAGCCGGAAGAGGTAGGTGCTGATGTAGCGGGTGATCGTCCAGCCCTGGGCACCGGAGACCGTGAAGGCGGACTTGCCGGAGGCCTGGACGGTGTCGGCCGCGTCGAGCAGTTCGTCCCACGTCTGCGGGACCGCGATGCCGAGGTCGGTGAACATCGTCTTGTTGTAGAAGAAGCCCTCGACGTTGTACTGGTAGGGCATCGAGACGAAACGGTCGCCGTAGATGTTCTTCACGGTGGCGACGGCCGAGGGGAGGATGTCGTCCATGACGCCCAGCTCGGTGAGGGTGTCCTCGAGGTCGAGGACGGTGTCGTCGTCGCCGAGGGTGCCGCCCGGCCGCAGCGGTGCGGTCGGTGCGGTGAACGTGGTGGGCAGGGCGTTCTGGCTGGCGAGCAGCGTGACGCGCTGGAGCACGTCGGCCTGGGGCAGGGTCTCGACCTTGAGCGGCAGTGCCTTCTCGTTCGCGGCGCACGCGCCGTCGCCGAGAGCGGTGAGTTCGTCGCGGACGATCGAGTTCTCGACGGCGGCGAGGTAGTCGAACGACGTGGCGCTCGATGCGCCGCCGTTCCCTGCGCAGGCGGTCAGGGCGAGAGCGGTGACGCCGAGAGCGGCGATGGCGGTGGCCGACCGACGTTTCGGGGCCCGGTGCGCTGTGGACACATTTCCTCCTTGAAGATGTGGCAGTGATGTTGAGACGCGAGCGGTGATGGTCGCGAGCAAAGTTGAAGCGTTTCAATGGCCGAGGCTAACCGCGCTCGGGTCGCATGTCAAGCGTCGGATCAGTTCCGCTCGGCGAGGCACTTCGAGCATGACAATGGCTGGACGGAATGCATATTGACACGTTTCAAGACGGCGACGAGAATGGGTGATCGTCGTCCCGTGATCTCGATCATGTCGGCACGACCACAGTCAACGACGATGCACGGCGATTCAACCCGCCGGACGAGGAACGGAACCGCACATGAGGTTGCAGGGCAAACGAGCCGTCATCACCGGAGCAGCAGGAGCGCTCGGGCGGGTGATCGCCCAGAAGCTCGCCGCGGAGGGTGCCGACGTCGCCGGCCTCGACCTCAACGCCGCGGGGCTCGAGGAGACGGCGGAGCTCGTCCGTGCGCACGGGGTGCGGGCCGCATCGGCGACGGCCGACCTGACCGACTTCGACGCCGTCCAGGCTGCCGTCGGCGGCATCGTCGACGAGTGGAGCGGGGTCGACATCTTGCTGAACGGTGCGGGCGGCGGCGCGGTCAGCTTCTTCCACGAGATGACGTACGAGACCTGGATGACCCAGATGGACCGCAACCTCAACTCGGTGTTCAACGTCACGCGCGCGGTCCTGCCCTCGATGCTCGAACAGCGCTCCGGTCGCATCATCAGCATCGCGTCCATCGCCGCCGTCAGTGGCGGACGCCTCGTGCGCGGGGCGACGGCCTACGCCGCGGCCAAGGCCGGCGTCGTCGGACTCACGAAGGCGCTCGCGATCGAGGTCGCCGAGCAGGGTGTCACCGTGAACGCGCTCGCCCCAGGAGCCCAGGCGACCCCCGGCCGCGACAACGACACCCCGGAGCGTCGCGAGGCGCTCCTCGCGCAGATCCCCACCCGGCTGCTCGGCGAGCCGGAGCACCTCGCGGAGACGGTCGTCTTCCTCGCCTCACCCGCCGCCGTGAACCTCACCGGCCTCATCCTGCCGCTCGACGGCGGACACTCGATCTGAGGCGGCGGACGATGACGACAGGACCAGAGGACATGACGAGACTCGAGCGCGGCAAGGCGAAGTTCGACGAGGTGTACGGCGAGGGGAAGTCGGAGGGGCTCGTCGCCATGCAGACCGGGCTCGCGCAGGACCTCGCGCGCTTCGGCATCGAGTTCAACTTCGGCGACATCTACTCCCGGCCCGGGCTCACGCTGGCGCAGCGGGAGCTCATCACCCTCGCGGCTCTCGTCGCGCTCGGCGGGCTGGAACCACAGCTGCGCGGCCACACCCGCGGTGCGATCAACGTCGGCTGCACCGCGACGGAGATCCTCGAGACGGTCATCCACACCGTGCAGTACGCAGGGTTCCCTCGCGCCCTCAACGCGATCCGGGTCGTCACCGACGCCCTCATCGAGGTCGGCGTGGATATCCCCGAGCCGCTCGGGCCGGAGCCGCATCGCGATCAGGAGTGACTCGAACGGGGCGATCTAGACTGAGCCGGGCCGCGGGAACGCTCCCGGGGGATGCAGCACGAGAGCAGGGGTGAACCATGGGACGAGTCGGAATCCGCGAGGTCGCGACGCTCGCCGACGTCTCCATGGGGACGGTGTCGCACTACATCAACCACCCCGATCGCGTCTCGCCGGAGAAGCAGGAACGCATCCAGCGGGCGATCGACCAGCTGGGGTTCGTGCGGAACAACGCGGCTTGGCAGCTCCGTCTCGGTCGGAGCGGCACCATCGCGTACATCGCGCCGGACGTCAGCAACCCGTTCTTCGCGACCATCGCCGAGGGGGTGGAGCAGCGCGCGGCCGAAGACGGTCTCTCGGTGTTCATCGCCAACTCGAACCGGAGTCGTGAGCGCGAGGACGCCTATCTCGGCATGTTCGAGGCGCACCGTGTACAGGGCATGCTCGTCGCCTCCCACGAGTCCGTCGAGGAGCGGTTGACGAGCATTCGGCAGCGGGGCATTCCGTCGGTCCTCGTCGGGCAGCTCGCGTCGTCAGCGGACCAGCCATCGGTGTCGGTCGACGACGTCCGGGGTGGGTTCCTCGCCGCGGAGCACCTGCTGCAGACCGGGCGTCGCCGGCTCGCGTTCGTCGGTGGTCCGCTCGGCATCCGCCAGGTCGCCGATCGGTTCGAGGGCGCGAGTGCCGCCGTCGCAGCCGTTCCGGGAGCGACGCTCGAGGTCATCGCGGGCACGGAGCGGACGATCGCCGAGGGGCGCGAGCTCGGACGCGCGATCGCAGCCCGTCCGGTCGACGCCCGTCCCGACGCCGTCTTCGCGGTCAACGACCTGCTGGCACTCGGCATCATGCAGACGCTCGTGGTCGAGCACGGGGTCCGGGTGCCCGAGGACATCGCGATCGTCGGCTACGACGACATCGAGTTCGCGGAGTCGTCGATCATCCCGCTCACCTCGGTGCGTGCGCCGCACGAGGGCTTCGGTGTCGCGGCCGTCGAGCTGCTCCTCCAGGAGTTCGCCGTCGCCGACGGTGCCCCCGTCCCGCCCCCGTCGTCCCGCCACATCGTCTTCGCCCCCGAACTCGTCCCCCGAGCCAGCTCGCGAACTGTCACCAACCGCTAGTCCAGCGCCCCGTCACTGTGCTGGAGTGACAGTTCGCGGGCTTTGGCGGGTTGCGGTTCGGATCCGGTAGAGGGACGTGCTGGCCGTGATGTAGAGGGTGCGGCCGTCGGGGTCGCCGAAGCAGACGTTCGCGGTGCGCTCCGGGACCGGGATGCGCAGGATGGTCGCGCCGGATGGGTCGAACACCTCGACGCCGTCGCCCGCGGACGACCAGACGTTGCCGTCGACGTCGATCCGGAAGCCGTCGGACGCGGGAACCGCGGTGCTCGCGAAGGTGCGACCGGGGGTGTCGCCGGCGACGACCGAGACGCCGTCTGCTGCGACGTCGTAGGCCGCGATCCGGCGGGCGGCGGTGGCGGTGTCGGACACGTACAGGATCGACTCGTCGGGTGAGAACGCGAGCCCGTTCGGGTGCACGAGCGCGGTGATGACGGGTTCGACCACGCCGGTCGCCGGCTCGAAGCGGAAGACGTAGCAGCCGTCGTACTCCTGCTCACCCGGGTGCCCCTCACGTCCGCTGGCGTCGATGCCGTAGGGCGGGTCGGTGAACCAGATCGAGCCGTCGGAGTGCACGACGACGTCGTTCGGGGAGTTGAAACGGCCGCCGGCCCAGCGGTCGACGAGCGTGACCGGGCCGTCGGGCCCCTCGATCTCGACCGCGCGGCGCCCGTGACTGCACTGCACGACCCGGCCCTCGCGGTCGATCGTGCGGCCGTTCGTGTACTCGGCGCCGTCACGGAACACGGCCGTCTCACCGGTCGCGGTGTCGAACTCGAGGATGCGGTCGTTCGGGATGTCGCTCCAGCGCACGCGTCCGGTCTCCGCGATCCACGCGGGCCCTTCGCTCCAGATCGCACCCGTGTACAGGTGCTCGAGTCCGGCTCCTTCGGCGAGCAGCGGTGAAGGATCGGTCATGGTGACGTCGTCGTCGGTCATGACGCCCAGCCTATTCGGCAGGTGCCGGTCTACGCCTGGTCGATGGGGGAGGAGCCGAGGTTGCGGGCGCTCGGTCGGGTGACGGGCGGCTCGACGATCGACTCCAGGAAGGCCCACGCGTCCATGCGCCAGCGGTCACCGGCGACGTCGATCGCCTCGATCCGGAACGGTGGCGTGAGGATCGCGTCCCAGTCGATCGAGTCGAGGACGCGTCGCGGGATCATCTCGTCGACGTACGGTGCTTCACGCTCCGGATCCGGAGCGACCTCGGGGGCGTCGTCGTCGACGAGGACCTCGAGTCGGTCGATCATCGCGTCGTCGAACTCCTGCATGCGGGTCACGAGCGTCTGGAGTTCGTCAGGTTCGAGACCGGCGACGAGTTCGAGCAGATAGGCGCGCCCCGGATACGCCTCCGCGGGCACGTCGACGATGTTGTACCGGCCGTCGTCGGAGATCCACATACGTCAACGCTAGCCCGTCGCGGCTGGAGGCCCGCGGTGAGGTGCGTCGATTCGTCATCGGAGCCGCCGTCGCGCGACGCGTCGCCGCACCTCAGACGGTCGGCACCTGGCTCGGGTCGACGGGCAGCTGTGCGGCCGGCCGGACGAGCGCCGTCGGGCCGGGATCGGTGAACCCGAACTGCTCGTAGAGGCCGTGCGCATCGCTCGTGAAGAGTGCCCACCGGAAGTGCGCGCCGGGACCGTCGTCGATCATGGCCTGCACGATGCGCTTACCGAGACCGTGGCCCCGGTGTCCTTCGTGGACGATGACGTCGGCGAGGTAGCCGAAGCCGAGTCCGTCGGAAACCGCCCGAGCGAAGCCGACCTGTGCGCCGGTCTCCTCCTCGTACACACCGATCACGCGCCAGGCGTCGTCGATCTGCGCCTCGACGTCGGCTCGGCTCCGCCACTTGGCCCAGTAGACCTCGCGGAGCAGGGCCCACACGGCGTCCCGGTCGATGCGGTCCTTCGAGTCGTCGATGCGGTAGCCCATCGGCCCACTGTAGGACGGCCGACGACGGGCCGTGGAGAGCCAGTCCGGCCTCGGTGGCCCGCTCGTCATCGGGCGACACGACGGAATAGTCGAGCCGTCCGCGGGCTTAGCGTGAGGAGAAGCACCAGCGATGCACCGAACCCTGGAGGACCATCAGATGACTCACGCCCGCACCACCCTCGGAACGTCCGACCTGTCCGTCTTCCCGCTGAACCTCGGCGGCAACGTGTTCGGCTGGACCGCCGACCGGCAGACCTCGTTCGACATCCTCGACGCCTTCGTCGCGGGCGGCGGCAACTTCATCGACACCGCCGACGGCTACTCCGCGTGGGTGCCCGGCAACACCGGCGGTGACTCCGAGCGACTCATCGGCGAGTGGCAGGAACTCCGCGGCAACCGCGACGAGCTCGTCATCGCGACGAAGGTCAGCCAGCACCCCGACTTCCAGGGCCTCGCTGCGGACAACATCCTGAAGGCCGCCGACGCCTCGCTCGAGCGCCTCCGTACCGACCACATCGACCTCTACTACGCGCACTTCGACGACGAGTCGGTGCCGCTCGAGGAGACGGTGACGGCACTGTCGTCCCTCGTCGACGCCGGCAAGGTCCGCCACCTCGGCATCTCCAACTACTCCGCAGCGCGCATCGCCGAGTGGTTCGAGATCGTCGAGGCCAAGGGGCTCCACCGCCCGATCGCCCTCCAGCCGCACTACAACCTCGTCGAGCGCGAGTTCGAGGGTGAGCTGCGCACGATCGCCGAGCGCGAGCAGCTCGCAGTGCTGCCGTACTTCTCGCTCGCCAAGGGCTTCCTGACGGGCAAGTACCGCGAGGGGTCGAGCGTCGACAGCGTCCGCGCCGAGGGCGCGCAGGCCTACCTGGCCGACCACGCCCCGCTCCTGCCCGTCCTCGACGAGGTCGCCGCGGCCCACGGCGTCTCCGTCGCGACGGTGTCGATCGCGTGGCTCCGCTCGCAGCCGACCGTCGCCGCGCCCATCGCGAGTGCCCGCACGGTCGAGCAGCTGCCCGACCTCCTCGCCTCCGCCACGCTCGAGCTCTCCGCCGACGAGCTGGCCGCCCTCACCGCCGCCTCGGTCGCGTAGGGGAGAGGCCGGCGAGGGCTCCTCTCCGCGCTCCGAAACACCCCGGCAACATGTGTCCCGGTAGAGTCGGCCCATGGGTGACCTGTTCAACGGCTATGGCGGCACGCTCGCCCCGCGCAAGACTCCGGGCGGCGTCCCCGCCTTCGACGAGATGTTCGGCGAGGCGGCGGAACACGCGGGTGGTGCGACCGCCAGGCGGGCGTATCAGGAGATCTACAGCTCCCTCGCACGGATGACGCAGGAGGAGCTCCGAGGCCGCACCGACGCCCTCGCGAGCTCCTACCTCGCGCAGGGCGTGACCTTCGACTTCGCCGGCGAGGAGCGTCCGTTCCCGCTCGACGCGGTCCCGCGGGTGATCGAGCAGCAGGAGTGGACGCAGGTCGAGGCCGGCATCAAGCAGCGCGTCAAAGCGCTCGAGGCGTTCCTCGCCGACGTCTACGGCCCGCAGCTCGCCGTACGCGACGGCGTCATCCCCGCGAAGCTCATCTCCTCGTCGTCGCACTTCCACCGGCAGGCCTACGGGATCCAGGCTGCGAACGGCGTCCGCATCCAGGTCTCCGGTATCGACCTCATCCGCGACGAGCACGGTCAGATGCGCGTCCTCGAGGACAACGTCCGGGTCCCGTCCGGCGTCAGCTACGTCATCTCCAACCGTCGCGTGATGGCGCAGACGCTCCCCGAGCTGTTCGTCTCGATGCGCGTGCGGCCCGTCGGCGACTACCCGAACAAGCTCCTGCAGGCGCTGCGTGCGTCGGCCCCGCCCGGCGTCGAGGACCCGAACGTCGTCGTCCTCACCCCCGGCGTGTACAACTCCGCGTACTTCGAACACACGCTGCTCGCGCGGCTCATGGGCGTCGAGCTCGTCGAGGGTCGCGACCTCTTCTGCTCCGGCGGCAAGGTCTTCATGCGCACGACCGCCGGGCCCACGCGCGTCGACGTCATCTACCGCCGCGTCGACGACGAGTTCCTCGACCCGCTGTCGTTCCGCGCCGACTCCATGCTCGGTTCGCCCGGGCTCATGCTCGCCGCGCGCCTCGGCAACGTGACCATCGCGAACGCGGTCGGGAACGGTGTCGCCGACGACAAGCTCGTCTACACGTACCTGCCCGACCTCATCAAGTACTACCTCGCCGAGGACGCGATCCTCCCGAACGTCGACACCTGGCGGCTCGAGGACCCGCTCGCCCTCGAAGAGGTGCTCGACCGCCTGGACGAGCTCGTCATCAAGCCCGTCGACGGCTCCGGTGGCAAGGGCCTCGTCGTGGGTCCGGACGCCTCGAAGGAGGAGCTCGCGACCCTCAAGACGAAGCTGCAGGAGGACCCGCGCGGCTGGATCGCGCAGCCGGTCGTCATGCTCTCCACCATCCCGACGCTCGTCGAGGACGGCATGCGTCCCCGCCACGCCGACCTGCGTCCGTTCGCGGTCAACGACGGCAACGACGTCTGGGTGCTGCCCGGCGGCCTCACGCGCGTCGCCCTGCCGGAGGGGCAGCTCGTCGTGAACTCCAGCCAGGGCGGCGGCTCGAAGGACACCTGGGTGGTCGGCCGCGCCTTCGATCCGAACGCCGCGCCCGAGGCCTCGTCGCACGACATCCAGGGTCTCGTCGCCGAACAGGCCACGACCGAGACGACGTCGATCCCGATCATCTACGACCACGGCACGACCCCGGAGCATTCGCCCCAGGACCGTCCGGCCGGCAACCAGGACCAGCAGGAGCAACAGCAGCAGACGCTCGCCCAGCCCGCTGCCGACGGGTCGACGCAGGAGGACGCATCATGCTGAGCCGCATCGCCGAGAGCCTCTTCTGGATCGGCCGCTACATCGAACGCAGTGACGGTACCGCGCGCATCCTCGACGTCCACCTGCAGCTGCTGCTCGAGGACCCGTGGATCGACGAGGACACCGCCTGCCGGTCGCTGCTCTCCGTCATGGGCAGCGACGCGCCCGCCGACCAGGAACTCACCCGTCAGGACGTCCTCGCGCAGCTCGCCGTCGACCGCACGCACCCGGCGTCGATCGCCTACTCGCTCGGCGCCGCTCGCGAGAACGCCCGACGTGCCCGCGAGATCGTGTCGACCGAGCTCTGGGAGTGCCTCAACACGACGCGTGCCCGGATGCCGCGCCGGGTCGCGAGCGACAAGGTGCACGAGTTCTTCGGGTGGGTGCGCGAGCGTTCGGCTCTCGCCGTCGGCATCGTCGACTCCGCCACGAGTCGCGACGACGCCTGGCGCTTCTTCACCCTCGGTCGCAGCCTCGAACGCGCCGACATGACCGCCCGACTCCTGGCGACGCGGTCGCTCACCGAGGCGAGCGGCCCGTCCTGGACGACGATCCTCCGCTCGTGCGGCGCCTATGAGGCCTACCTGCGCACGTACCGCGGCATGCCGAGCGCGAAGAACGCGGCCGAGTTCCTCCTGCTCGACCAGCTCTTCCCCCGGTCGGTCATGTTCTCCATCAGCCGGGCCGAGGAGTGCATGCGCGACCTCGAACCGCGCCGAGGCCGCGTCGGGACGGTTGATTCCGCCCAGCGCCTGCTCGGTCAGATCCGCAGCGACCTCGAGTACCGGCCCATCCAGGACACGCTCGTCGACCTCCCCGGCCGCATGGACGCCGTGCAGAACGTCACCAGCCAGGTGTCGGAGGCGATCCGCGAACGCTACTTCCCCACTCACGCGGTGCCCGCGTGGATCGGAGAGAACTCATGACCCGGCTCCACATCAAGCACAGCACCGGCTTCTCCTACGGCGGCAAGGTCAACGCGTCGTACAACGAGGCGCGCATGCTGCCGGTGACGACCGAGGACCAGTACGTCCTGTACTCGCACATCGACATCCAGCCGGGAGCGTCGCAGTCGACGTACACCGACTACTGGGGCATGAAGGTCTCGGCGTTCGAGGTGCTGACGCCGCACGAGGAGCTCTCGCTCACGGCGACGAGCCTCGTCGAGGTCCGGCCCCGTAAGCACGAGCCGCACCCGACCGGCTGGGAGCAGCTCGACATCGCGACCCAGGCCGCCGTGACCCGGGTGGAGCACCTGGAACAGACCCGACGCACGACGCCGCCGGACGACCTCGTCGAGCTCGCCCGGACCATCGCCGACCGCTACGAGAGCCCGTGCGAGGCCGCGATGGCCATCAGCCGGGAGATCGGCGAGCAGATGGACTACGTGCAGGGCGTCACGAGCGTGTACTCGACCGCCGCCGAGGCGTGGGCGAACCGCAAGGGCGTCTGTCAGGACATCACGCACATCGTCCTCGGGGCGCTGCGCTCCGTGGGGATCCCGGCCCGGTACGTGTCGGGGTACCTGCACCCGAAGCCGCACGCGGCGATCGGCGAGACGGTGACGGGGGAGTCGCACGCGTGGGTCGAGTGGTTCTGCGGTGACTGGCGTGGGTTCGACCCCACCAACATGGTCGACGTGGGCGAGCGTCATGTCCTCATCGGGCGGGGGCGTGACTACGGTGACGTCTCCCCGCTCCGTGGGGTGTACGCGGGCCCTTACCGCTCGAAGCTCTTCGTGAAGGTCGAGATCACCCGAGAGGCCTGACCCGACTCCACCGCGGGGAGACCCTCCTCGGTGGATGCGCCAGCGCGGTGCGCTGACGTGAGCGCGGGTCATGCGCGTGAGCGCGGGTCTCCGGAGGGTCGCGCTCACGCGCAGGCCACGCGGTCGCGCCCGTTCAGGTGCTCTCGCGTCAGCGCACCGCGCCGACGCCTACAAGCCCGCGCTCGCCTCAGTGCACCGCGCCGGCACCCGTAGGATCGACGGCATGCAGACCGAGATGATCGTCCCGGCCCGCCGCCCGATGAAGCTGATCCCCGCGGTGCTGCTCGCCGCGTCCGCGTTCTGCCTCTTCGGCCTCATGCAGCCGCTCGCCGGCTACCCGCTCCTCGTCGCCGCGCTCGCGACCGCGATCCTCATCGACCGCGACCTCGCGAAGGACCTGTTCCTCATCGCGATCGGTATCGGGATCGTCTCGACCACGTCCGTGGAGGCGGACGTCTCCTGGCCGAGCTTCTTCCGGATCGGCACCGTGCTGCTGCTGGCGGTCGGCGTCCCGTTCCTCATCGACCGATTCGTCTACCGGCGGAAGGCGATCACGTTCCCCTGGCGCAGCCGCGAGAAGAAGACGAAGGGCGAGATCGCCTATCTCTTCGCCGTCCCGCTGCTCGGCTGGGCGATCCTCCCGTTCTACTTCATCCGCTCGGGCGCCTACGAGAACTGGCCGGTGATCAGCGACACCGGGGAACTCGGCCGGTTCTTCGTCGGCGTCAACGCGGTCGGCACGTGGGACGAACTGTTCTTCATCTGCACCTGTTTCGCCCTACTGCGCCGGCACTTTCCGGTCTGGCAGGCCAACCTGCTGCAGGCCGTCATCTTCGTCTCGTTCCTCTGGGAACTGGGTTACCGCTCATGGGGCCCGCTCCTGACGTTCCCCTTCGCACTCCTCCAGGGGTACCTGTTCTCGAAGACGCGGTCGCTCGGGTACATCCTCGCGGTCCACCTGCTCTTCGACGCGATCGTCTTCCTCGCGATCGTGCACGCGCACCATCGCGACTGGATTCCGATCTTCTGGTACTGAGCGATGTGTCCGCCCGCCAGCGCGGTGCGCTGATGCGAATGTCCGTGTCCCGGGCCCAGCGCGGTGCGCTGACGCGAGCGGCGGTGTTCAGGCGTCAGCGCGGGTCTGGCAGGTGACCGCGGGTCTCCAGAGGCGCGCGCTCACGCCACAGACCCGCGCTCACGCGAGCGCACCGCGCTGGCAGCAACCCGGACGGGGATCAGGTGGCGGCGGGCTTCGTCGCCGCTCCGTCGAGCCAGAGTTCGGTCGACTCGTCGCGGTGCACCCCGTCGGTGCCGACGTGCTTCTCGCTGATCGTCGGACCGTTCTTGATGACGTGGACGAGCGCCATCCCATGACCCCGGCCGAGCTCGTAGTCCGTCTTCAGCCACTCGAGGATCTCGCCGGCCTTGGTCGACGCGTCGAAGCCGCGGGCGTGCGCCTCGTCGACGAGCTCGCGCGGGGTCTTACCGGTCTTCGCCTCGGCGGCATCGAGATAGGCCTGGAACGACATGACGGCTCCTTCGTCGATCGGGTGTCAGCGCCATCGTAGCCAGCGAGGGCACCGAGCGACAGGCCCCGCAGCGCGCCATGCGGCCTCCCTCCAGGGTGGGCGGCGGCGACGCCAATAGGGTGAGGGGATGGATCGCCCCAGCAGGACCCCCGCCGGATTCGCCGCGACCGTCGGCATCGACCTCCTCGCCGTCGTCGTGTTCGTCCTCATCGGCCGCGCCAGCCACGGCGAAGGCATCCTTGGACTCCTCGTGACCCTGTGGCCGTTCGCTGTCGGACTCCTCGTCGGACACGTCCTCGCGCTCGTCCTCGGTCAGCGCGAGACCCGCTCCGTCCGCTGGGCCGGCGTCGTCGTCTGGGTGTCGACCGTCGTCGTCGGGATGGTGCTGCGCGCGGTCTCCGGCCAGGGCGTCCAACTCAGCTTCGTCATCGTGACCGTCCTGGTCCTCGCCGCACTCCTCCTGGGATGGCGCCTCGTCGCGTGGCTCATCGCCCGCCGACGCCGATGACGCCGCCGACACCGCCACCGACGATCGCATGAGCGCCGAGCGCTGGGGGCGCTGGTACTTCGGCGTGCAGGCTCTGGCCGGCGCAGCCTGGTGGGTGTCGGTGTTCCTCGTCCCGCCTGTCCGTGCGGCGACGCTCGGCAGCCTCGACCCCGTCGTCATGGCCGTGCTCGACGTCCCACTCTTCGTCGTCGCCTCGGCGCTCGCCGCATGCGCCATCCGATGGGCGGCGATCCTCGCGACCGGATGGACGCTGCTGGTCACCGTGTCACTGGGGATCTTCGCGGGCGTGACCCAGGAGGCGGGGATCGGCGCCCTGCTGATGGTCGGCGCCGCGGTCGGTTCGGTCACGGCACTCGCGCTCGTCCTCACCGGCGGGATCCCGAGAGCATGGATCGCCATCGGGCCGTTCGCGTTCCGCCCAGCCGATGCGTCGGCGTCGACCGGTTCACAACTCGCGAGGACCGCCGTCGAGATCGTCGCGTTCTGGGGCGTCTTCCTCGCGGTGATCCCCGCCGTCCTGCGCTTCTTCGAGCTGCGATGGCGGGTCGCGGTCGCCCTGCCGCCGGGTGCGGAGCAGTTCGCCGTCATCGCCGGCATCGTCGTCTTGGTGCTCGGGAGCGTCGTCGGGCTCTGGTCCGCCGCCGCGATGGCGACGACCGGGGGTGGGACGCCGCTGCCCGCCGCGATGCCGAACCGACTCGTCATCGCCGGGCCCTATCGCTTCGTCCGCAATCCCATGGCGGTCGGCAGTATCGTCCAGGGCGTCGGCGTCGGACTCCTGCTGTCGTCCTGGATCGTGGTCGTGTACGCGGTCTTCGGTGCCGTCGTCTGGAACGTCCTGGTCCGGCCGGTCGAAGAGGCCGACCTCGAGGCGCGCTTCGGCGAGCCGTACCGCCGCTACCGCGAGGACCTGCGGTGCTGGGTCCCGAGCCTCCGTCCGGTGGCGGCTCGTTCGTAACTCCTGCCGCCTGCGACGACCGGCCGCGTCACCCGCTGCCCCGCCCGCCCGCGAGCCCCGGCGGTCGCAGGATGCAGGAGTTGTGAACGCCGAGCGGGTCGGAGCGGAGGACCGTCTAGCGGCGGGAGCCGGTGAGGGTCGTCGACTCGTCGACCGGCGACGACTCGGGACGCGACTCGGGACGCGACTCCGGACGCGGCTCGGGCGCCTTCGCGCGCGACTTCGGCTTCGGCAGCGGGATCGGCGAGGTGAGCGCGATCTGCTCCGAGAAGTCCTCCGGCGTGACCGGGGACACGACGCCGTCGTGGGTGAACTGCAGGCGCCAGCGGGAGTCGGGGGCGACGCGCAGGCGGAGGTGATGACGGAACACCCCGTAGGCGAGGCCGGTGGCGCAGGCGGCGAACCCGGCGAGCGCGCCCAGGCCGAGCGCCCAGCGCGGCCCGAAGGTGTTCGCCACCCACCCGACGATGGGCGCGCCGATCGGGGTGCCACCCATGAGGATCGCCATGTACAGCGCCATCACCCGGCCACGGACGGCGGCCTCGGTGCTCGTCTGCACGAGTCCGTTCGCGGTCGTCAGGAGCGTCACCGTCGAGAAGCCGACGAGGATCAGCACGGCGGCGAACGACCAGTAGCTCGGCATGAACGCGGCCGTGAGCGCAGCGATCCCGAAGAGCCCGGCCGCGCCGACGATCATCCGCATCTGGGCCTTCGCCCGCCGCGCCGCGAGGAGTGCCCCGGTCAGGGAACCGATCGCGAGCACCGACGAGAGGATGCCGTACTCGCCAGCTCCCTTGCCGAATTCGACGGCCATGGTCGAGGCGAAGATCGGGAAGTTCATGCCGAACGCGCCCATGATGAACACGATCACGAAGACGACCATGAGGTCCGGCCGCCCGCGGACGTAGCGGAAGCCCTCGACGAACTGTCCTCGAGCCCGCGGTGGGCGCGGCGCGCGACGGAGCTTGCCGGTGCGCAGGGCCAACAGGGCGCCGATGACGCCGAGGAAGGTGAAGGCGTTCACGACGAACACCCACCCGGAGCCGATCGCGACGATGAGGAGACCGGCGATGGCGGGGCCGACCATGCGCGCCGCGTTGAAGGACGCCGAGTTGAGCGCGACGGCGTTCGACATGTTGTGCTCGTCGACGAGCTCGGAGACGAAGGTCTGGCGGGCCGGGCCGTCGACGGCGTTGATGATGCCGAGGGCCAGCGCGAAGAGGTACATGTGCCACAGCTCGGCGTGACCGAAGATGAGCAGGGCGCCGAGGGCGAACGCCAGGAGCATGAGGCTCGACTGGGTGAGGATGAGGATCTTCCGCTTGTCGAAGCGGTCGGCGATGAGACCGGTGATCGGCACGAGGACGAGCTGTGGCCCGAACTGCAGGGCCATGGTGGCCCCGACGGCCACGGCGTCGTTGTCGGTGAGGTCGGTCAGCACGACCCAGTTCTGGGTGGTGGCCTGCATCCAGGCGCCGACGTTCGACACGAGGGCGCCGATGAACCAGATGCGGTAGTTGACGCTGGACAGGGAACGGAACATTGCACTCACTGGGTGGCGAGTCTCCTCATGATCTCGGCTGCGCGGGCGAGGGTGTCGCGTTCGTCCGGGGTGAGCGCGCGCAGCTGCTGGGTGATCCACGCGTCGCGCTTCCGGACGGTCTCGGTGACGGTGGTGTGGCCCGCTTCGGTGAGGGCGATGGTGACCTTCCGGCGGTCGGCCGCGTCGGTTTCTCGGGTGACGTACCCGGCCTCTTCGAGGCAGTTGACGGTGCGATTCATGGATGGCGCGGACACGCGGTCGCGTTCGGCCAATGCCCGCAGGGTTGCGGAGCCCTCTTTGTAGAGCCCTCCGAGGACGGAGAACTGCGGATCGCTGAGGTCGTCGACCGACTTCTCTCCGCGCAGTCGTCTCGCGAGCCGGAAGGTGCCCATCCGGAGTTCGGACGCCTGCTCGGCGATCGTCAGTGCCCTGGTTTTCGTCGCTGCTCCGCTTGCCACGATTCATTAGCCTAGCTCATTAGTATTGCTAAGTAAATAGGCGTCGCCCTTCGACAGGCTCAGGGACCGGACCCTTTGGTCCCTGAGCCCGTCGAAGGGCTGGGGTGGGGTCAGAGCCAGCGGCGGGCTCGGAAGATGGCGTAGAGGGTCCCGGAGAGGACGAGCATCGCTCCGATGGCGACCGGGTAGCCGAACTGCCAGTGCAGCTCCGGCATGTCGTCGAAGTTCATGCCGTAGACGGTGCCGATGAGTGTCGGGGCGAAGAGGATCGCCGCCCACGAGGAGATCCGCTTGATCTCCTCGTTCTGCGCCAGCGCCGTCTCGCTCATCCGACGCGACTCCTCGTTCTGCGCGAGGCTCGCCTCCGAGAGGCGTCGCATCTCCTCGTTCTGCTGCTGCGTCATGAGCGTCGCGTGCACCGTCAGCGCGTTCCGGAGCAGGTGGCGGAAGGAGTCGACGCGCTCCGCGATCCGGAGGGTGTGGTCGAGCACGTCGCGGAAGCCGTTGCGCAGCTCCTCGTCGAGACCGTACTTGTCGGCACCCTGCAGCAGGCCGTGGAGCATGGCCCGCAGGGGCGTGGTCGCGCGCTGGAACGCGATGACCTGGCGCAGCAGTTCGTAGATGCGACGCGAGACGTCCGCGGCGTCGCCGAAGAGCTCGTCCTCGATCTCGTCGATGTCGTTCTCGAGCCCGGCGACGACGGGACCGTAGCCGTCGACGACCTGATCGAGCACCGCGTGCAGGACGGCGTCGGGGCCGAGCGCGAGGATGTCGGGCCGGGCTTCGAGTCGCCGCCGGACCTGGCCGAGGTCGGGCTTCTCCGCGTGACGGACGGTGACGACGAAGCCCGGCCCGACGAACAGGTGCACCTCGCCGAATTCGACCCGCTCCTCCTCGTCCAGGTAGCGTGCCGGACGCAGGACGACGAACAGCGTGTCGCCGTACCGCTCGAGCTTCGCCCGCTGATGGCCCTTCAGGGCGTCCTCGACGGCGAGCGGATGTAGGTCGAACTCCTGCGCGACGGAGCGGATCTCCGACGGTTCCGGGCGGTACAGGCCGATCCAGGCCATGCCGCGCTGTTCGTTCAGGAGCTCGTACGTCGCGTCGAGCGATCGCGGGCTCGCCGAGCGCCGTCCGGTCACGTAGATGCCGTTGTCGATGAGTGCCATGAGGTCTCCGTCCATCGATCGACGGGAACGTGCGGCGGCCGCGCGGGTGCAGGTGATCGCGGTGGATTGCACCCGGGGAGGTGTGAGTGAGGGCGCCTCGGCACCGGCGGTGGCAGCGCCTACCGGGTGAGGGAGGCGAGGCGGTTCGTCGATGCGATGGCGCGGATACTGTCACCAGCCATGGCCGCTCACCTCGCTTCCGTCGAAACCTGCCGGCCCGCCGTTCGGGCCTCGTTCACCGTACGCCTGCCCTCCGGGAACTGCAAACGGACTCGCCACGCCGCCGGGCCGAGGGCCTACGCTGGCGGGATGAGCGAGCAGACCCCGCCACCCGTCGCCGACGCGAACCGCCCCGTCGAGCCGCGACCGTATGCGACCGAGACGATCGTCGACGACGACGGCGTCACGGTCTACGTCTACCTGTGGGAGGTGCCGAACCCTCGGGCCGTCGTGCACATCGCCCACGGTGCGGGGGAACACGCCCTCCGCTACGGGCGCCTCGCCGCACGGCTCAACGACGCGGGGTACACGGTCGCGGCCGACGACCACCGCGGCCATGGTCGCACGGGGCTCGAGCACCTCGGCCTCGGCAAGCTCGGCCCTCGGACGACCCGGGGTGCGATCGACTCCGTCGCCGCCGTCGGCCGGTACCTGCGGACCCGCTTCCCCGAGTCGCGGCTCGCCTTGCTCGGGCACAGCTGGGGCTCGCTCATGGCGCAGAAGGTCGTCGCCGAACACGACCTCTACGAGCTCCTCGTCCTCTCGGGCACCTCGCTCGCGATGCCCGGCGTCATCAACGCTGGCGACCTCAACAAGCGCTGGCGGAAGACCGGGAAGACCGGTCTCGAGTGGCTCAACCGCGACCCGGCCGCCTGGGCAGCATTCGCCGCCGACGAGCGCAACTTCGACATCGGCGTCACCCCGGTGTGGAACCCGATCCAGGCGTTCGCCTTCCTCGGTCGCCCGCCCCGCCGCATGCCGCGCAAGCTGCCCGTGCTCATCCTCGGCGGGTCCGACGACTCCCTCGGTGGTGTGCGCGGACTCACCCTCCTCCGGGACGCCTACGTCAAGCGCTCCAAGCTCACCGACGTGACGCTCATCATCTACCCCGAGGCGCGACACGAGATCTTCAACGAGCTGAACCGCGAGGACGTCGAGCGCGACGTCGTGGAGTGGCTCGACAAGCGCACCTGAGTCGCCCGGGCCGGTGAGTGCCCGCCCCGGTCCGTGAGCGCCCGCCCCGGTCCCTGAGCTTGTCGAAGGGCAGCGAACGAGACCACCCTTCGACAAGCTCAGGGGCCGCGGGGTACAGTCGCGGCACCCACACTCGACGCAGAGGAGACCCGGTGACCTCGGACGGACCCACCTACAGCCACCGCAGACGGAACTCGGCGGAGCGCATCGCCCGGTCGCTCGCGGGAGCGAGCACGGTCCCGTACTGGCTCGACAGCCCCCACCGGCCGACGCCGGAGCCCCGACTCGTCGGCCAGGTCACGGCGGATCTGCTGGTCGTCGGTGGCGGCTACTCCGGACTGTGGACGGCGCTCGTCGCCAAGGAGGCCGACCCCTCGCGCGACGTCGTGCTCGTCGAGGGCAAGGAGGTCGGCTGGGCGGCGAGTGGCCGGAACGGCGGCTTCTTCGAGGAGAGCCTCACCCACGGTGTCGACAACGGGGAGCGCCACTTCGCCGACGAACTGCCGGAGCTCGAACGCCTGGCGGACGAGAACTTCGACGAGTTCGTCGCCACGCTCGACCGCCTCGGGATCGACGCCGAGTTCGAGCACACCGGTGTGCTCACGGTCGCGACCGAGCCGCATCAGGTGGACGCGCTGCGCGAGGTGTCGGGGGACGGCGTCTTCCTCGATCGCGAGGCCGTCCAGGCGCTCGTGCACTCGCCGGTGTACCTGGCCGGTCAGCGCGAGTGGAAGAGCACCGCGCTCGTCCACCCGGCGAAGCTCGCCTGGGGCTTGAAGCGCGCGTGCATCGAGCTTGGTGTGCGGGTCTTCGAGCACACCCCGGCGACCCGGCTGCGACGCTCGGGCGACGGCGTCGCGGTGACCACGAAGCAGGGCGGGGTGCAGGCTCGGCAGGTCGCGCTCGCCACCAACGGTTTCCCCTCGCTCCTCAAGCGCACGGAGCTCCTGACGATCCCCGTGTACGACTACGTGCTCATGACCGAGCCGCTCTCCCCGGAGCAGCTCGAGAGCATCGGGTGGGCCGACCGCTTCGGCATCGCCGACTCGAGTCGCGAGTTCCACTACTCCCGCCGGTCCGCCGACGACCGCATCCTCTACGGCGGCTTCGACGCGGTCTACCACCGGGGTGGCAGGATCCGGCCGGAGCACGATCAGCGCCGCGAGACGTTCGAGACCCTCGCCGACCACTTCTTCACGACCTACCCGCAACTCGACGTCCGGTTCACCCACGCGTGGGGCGGCATGATCGACATGTGTTCGCGGCTGTCGGCGTTCCAGGGCACGGCACTCGGCGGGCGCGTCGCCTACAGTGCCGGCTTCACCGGGCTCGGGGTCGGAGCGACGCGCTTCGGGGCGAAGGTCATGCTCGATCTGCTGAGTGGCGAGTCGACCGAGCTGACCCGCCTGAAGATGGTCCGGTCCAAGCCGATCCCCATCCCGCCGGAGCCCATCGCGAACCCCGCGATCCAGACCGTCCGCCGCGCGGTCGCCCGTTCCGACGCGAACGAGGGCCGCGACGGCCTGCTCCTGAAGGTCATGGACCGCTTCGGCATCGGCTTCGACTCCTGAGGGGTTCGGCTCCCCTTCCGGGGAATCCGGACGCCGTCCAGGAATAGGCTGGGGGCATGCATGGTGAGTACAAGGTCCCGGGTGGCAAGCTCGTCGTCGTCGATCTCGAGGTGGTCGACGACCGCATCGCGGACTTCCGCCTCGCGGGTGACTTCTTCCTCGAACCCGACGACGCGCTCGCGCTGATCGACCGCGCCGTCACTGGGCTCCCCGCCACCACGGACGCCGCAGGTCTCGCCGCCGCCATCCGCGGCGCCCTGCCGGAGGACGCCGTGCTCCTCGGCTTCACGCCCGAGGCGGTCGCGACGGCCATTCGCCGCTCCCTCGCGAAGGCGACGGGCTGGGGCGACTACGACTGGCAGCTCATCCACGAGGGCTCGGTGTCGCCGCAACTCCACCTGGCGCTCGACGAGGTCCTGACGAACGAGGTCGGCGAGGGTCGCCGCGGTCCGACGCTCCGCATCTGGGAGTGGGACCAGTCGGCGGTCGTCATCGGCAGCTTCCAGTCGCTCAAGAACGAGGTCGACCTCGACAACGCGAAGGCGAACGGCTTCGAGGTCGTCCGCCGCGTCTCCGGCGGTGGCGCGATGATGATGCAGCGCGGTGGCATCATCACCTACTCGCTCTACGTCCCGGCCGAGCTCGTGAACGGCATGACCTTCGCCGACTCCTACGCCTACCTCGACGACTGGGTGCTCGTCGCCCTCCGTTCGCTCGGCATCGAGGCGACGTACCAGCCGCTCAACGACATCACGAGCCCGTCGGGCAAGATCGGCGGCGCCGCGCAGAAGCGGCTCGGGAACGGCGCCGTGCTGCACCACGTCACGATGAGCTACGACATGGACGGCGAGCTCATGACGCAGGTGCTCCGCATCGGGCGCGAGAAGCTCAGCGACAAGGGCACCACCTCGGCCGCCAAACGCGTCGACCCGCTCCGCAGCCAGACCGGGCTCTCGCGGGCCGAGATCATCGATCGCATGAAGGACACCTTCGTCGAGATCACCGGCGCGACCCCCGGCCACGTCACGGATGCCGAGCGCGCCGCCGCCGAGCAGCTCGTCACCGACAAGTTCGCCACCGACGCCTGGCTCACTCGCGTCCCGTAGCCTGCCGCAGCCCGCGAACTGTCACCAGTGGCGGGTGTGGGCCTGCATCACCCACCGTTGGTGACAGCTCGCGGGCTAGGGTGGGGGGACGATGACAGCGCAGAACGAGACACCCGACCCGTCGACCCCCGCCACGCAGGCGTCCCTCGAGCAACGGCTCGCCGACGCGGTGGCCGCCGAGAGCGAGACCCGGGTCGTCGAACGCTGCGTGTCCCTCCTCGCCGGTCGCTACGAGGGCGAGGACTTCCTCCGCGTCGTCGGCGGCCACCACGCCGAGGGCATCCTCGGCGGAGCGCCCGCGCTGTACTGGCCCGAGCTCTGGGGCACCCGTGCCCTGCTGCACGTGTGGGACGACTCGGCCACCGCGCCCGTCGTCGGAGCACTCGGCAACCAGGCCTGGCGCGTCCGGGAGATGGCCGCACGCGTCTGCGCCGAGCGTCGGATCGGCGACGTCGCCGCGATCGCGCCACTGCTGAGCGACGACCACGCCCGCGTGCGCGCAGCCGGAGCCCGGGCGCTCGCCGTCGTCGGTGGTG